>JBBQIR010000040.1:0-19998 GCA_038325105.1 Coriobacteriia bacterium | reverse complement strand
ACCCCACTCCCGTCCTCAGCCTGCCCAAGCCCCAGCATCGCCTTCAGCCGTGCGTTCTCCTCGGCGAGTAGAGGGTTGTGCCGCCTCAGTGCATCGAGCTGATCGCTGTCATCAGGAGCGCCCATGTGAGGAATCCTGCCGCAAGGCTGCCAGCGCCCGCGCGCGGCGAGTATCTTCTGCAGCATTCTAGAACAGCGCGCACGCCGTGGCGCCAAGCCAACGTTCCGATTCGACGCCCATCCCTCGCGCGCGCGGCCCATCGCGCCGATGACCCCTTGACTCTGCGAGTCGGGCCGGCCCTGAGATCGGATCGCTGGGCGCAGGCCTCATTGGCGACAGCGAAGGCCGACTTGGCGACCCACACCCGTCTGAGCTGGCGTTTCGTTCGTGCCCTCTCCCCTGTCACCCTCAGACTGCCGTGTCGGCTCACCAGCCCAAGACCCCCGAATACGCCCAGTTTCGCGACGCTATTACGGCGGTATTTACCACGACGGTATTCTGGAAAAGAGTCAGGGGCCTACGAATAGGCCCCTGACCTGCGAGTTCTCTGGTCGGGCTGACAGGATTTGAACCTGCGACCCCTTGACCCCCAGTCAAGTGCGCTACCAAACTGCGCTACAGCCCGAGAACTGCCCTCGCGGGCAGCGAGTCACCATACTAAGGCTCCGAGGGAGTCCGTTCAAGCGATTACGCAATCATCTTCCGAAGGTATGGGTAGGGATTCACCGCACCCGGCGTGTGGATCTCGAAATGGAGGTGCGGCGCGCTTGCACTCGCGTTGCCGCTCGAGCCGACCGCGCCGATGACCTCCCCCGCCTTCACGGTGCCCGATGTGCTGGTCGCCTTGCTCAGATGCGCGTAGTAGTAGCGCGTGCCATCGGCAGCCGTGAGCCAGATCGTCAGCCCGCCGAGAGAGTTCGACTTCGATGTCACGGTGCCGGCTTTCACCGCGACCACGGGCGTTCCCGTCGCAGCCATGATGTCCGTACCCTTGTGTGAGCGTCCGCCGCTGCGTGCGAAGCCCCAGCTGTCGATGTACTGGTTGCTGCCGGCAACCGGAAAGATGCCGGACTCGGCCACGTGTGCGGCGAGTTTAGCGGCCGCTGCGGCCTTCTCGGCAGCAATCCGCTCGGCCTCGGCGGCCTTGGCGTCATTCAGGTCGGCGAGCGCGTCCCTGAAGTCATCCGAACGCGCCCTTACGGTAGCAGTGGCCGTGTTGAGCGCGACGGTAGCCGCATTATGCTTGTCGCGCAGCGCGTCGAGTTCGACGGCTGCCGCAATGGTCGCCTCGATGCGCTCCATGTGGCGGTCCGAGAATGGCGCGACGTACGCCTTGATCACCAGGATGATGCCGTCGCCGGCGTCTTCCGGCTGTAGCGCCTCGGCCTCGATGATCTCGAGTGAGAGTGCTGCGATATCCGCCTGAAGTCCGGCGACGCGGGCTTCCGGAGCCGTAAGGGACTCTTCTGCCGAGGAGAGACGCGCCCGGGCCTCTGACACGCTGAGAGTGGGTTGTGCCGGGATACCGGCAGCAACTGCGCTACCGGGCAGCGCGACTGCGGCGAGGGTGAGCGCCGCGACAATGGTCGGCGCGAGGCGCCGTGTGGTGGTGCGCATAAGCCTCCGTAGGCCGGGTACAGGTCCGCCCCTTGGGCGCTCCCGGAACAGGACCGGGAGCGGGGCACGAGGTGGACACTACGCAAGCGCGATGCCAAACCCGGGAAGGCCGTGTGTGGAAGATGTGCAGATGACGGCGCGGTCGGCGCGCGAGATCTACGCCCTGCGCGCGCTCACAAGCGCCGAGACGCGGTCGAGGAGCTCGCGTGCGATGACGCGCTTGTCGAGCACCGGGAGGTCCTCGGCGGCATCCGCCGAGACGAACACAACGCGGTTCTCGTCGGTCTCGAAACCGAGTTCGCCGGAGACGTCGTTGGCGACGACGAGGTCGAGGTGCTTGGCGGTGAGCTTCTCTCGGGCGTAGGCGACGACATCGCTTGTCTCGGCGGCGAAGCCGACAAGGATGGCGCGGCCTTCGTTGGCCTCACCGAGTTCCGCGAGAATGTCGGGATTTCGCGCCAGTTCTACCGCGGCCGGGGCGTCGGACTTCTTGATTTTGCCGCTCGCGAACGTCGCAGGCCGGAAGTCGGCAACGGCCGCCGACGCGATCACGACGTCCGAGGACTCGAAGCGCGCGAGCACCGCGGAGCGCATCTGGAGCGCGGTCGTAATGCGCACGACCTCGACGCCGAACGGGTCGGGCAGCGACACGGGGCCGGTCACGAGCGAGACGCGCGCGCCGCGGCGGGCGGCCTCCTCGGCGATTGCAAAGCCAGTCTTGCCCGAGGAGCGGTTGCCGATGAAGCGCACCGGGTCGAGCGGCTCGTGCGTGGGACCCGCGGTCACGAGCACATGCACGCCCGCGAGGTCGCGCGAGCGGTGAGCCTCGGCCGCCGCTGCGTCGGCGATCGTCGCGGGGTCCGCGAGCCTTCCCTCGCCCACATCGCCGCACGCAAGCGCGCCGACGCCCGGCTCGATGAACGCATAGCCGCGCGAGCGAAGCGCCGCAACGTTCGCTTGCGTGATGTCTTTGCGCCACATGTGCGTGTTCATCGCGGGCGCAATGATGACGGGTGCCTCGGTCGCCAGAACGGTGGTCGTGAGCATGTCGTCCGCGCGCCCGTGTGCGAGCTTCGCGATGACGTTCGCCGTGCACGGCGCGAGCACGAGGACGTCGGCCTCCTCGGCCAGCGATATGTGGTGCACTTTGGAGTCGGGCTCGTCGGCCCAGAGCGATACGGCGACGGGCTCGCCGGTAAGCGTGCGGAAGGTGAGCGGGGTGACGAAGCGCGTGGCGGCCTCGGTCATGACGACTTTCACGCGGAAGCCGCGGCGCATGAGATCGCGCACGAGTTCGCACGCTTTGTACGCCCCGATGCCGCCGGTGACTCCGACGACGATCGTCTGCTGTTCGCGCTGCGCTTTCATCCGCACCTCCTCAGGCGATAAGGATACACCGAGGAGGCCGGGGTCGCCGCCGCAGAGGGGTATAACCTCCTCAGTACACCCTCTCCCACCCACTGAGGAGGCGCGCATGCCCCAGGCACCCACCGAACTCCGCGTCCGCATCGGCGGCGAGGCCGGCTTCGGCATCAAGGCGGCCGGACAAACGCTCGCACGGTCGTTCGCCGACTCTGGACTTGAGACGTTCGACCTGACCGAGTACCCGTCGCTCATCCGCGGCGGCCATAACAACTACCTGCTCCGCGTGAGCACCGAGCCGGTCTACTCGCACGTTGAGCCGGTCGACGTGCTCGTGTGCCTCAACCGCGAGACGCTCGATTTGCACCACGCCGAGCTCATCGACGGCGGCGCGGTCATCTTCGACCCGGCCGACTTCGACGCGAGCGACGTGCCGTCGCGGCTGCGTGCTGTTCCGGTACCGCTCATGGAGTTCGCGCGCGAAGCGGGCGGCAAGATCATGCGGAACACCGTGGCGCTCGGGGCCGTACTCGCAATCGTCGACTTCCCGCTCGCCACGCTCACCGACTCGCTGCGCGCACAGTTCGCGCACAAGGCGCCCGAGATCGCCGAGAACAACGCGAAGGCCGCCACCCAGGGCTACGACACGGCGAAGGCGGCGTGCCCGGACTTCCCGATCCGTCTCGCGGCCGTGGAGGGTGCTCCCAAGCGGATGCTCGTGGACGGCAACGAGGCGGTCGCGCTTGGTTCGCTCGCGGCCGGCATCGGCATGTACGCCGCGTACCCGATGACGCCGGCGTCGTCGCTCCTGCACATCATGGCGTCGTACGAGCGCGAGTACGGCGTGATCGTGAAGCACACCGAGGACGAGATCGCCGCCATGAACATGGTCGTGGGAGCTGCGTTCGGCGGCACCCGCGCGATGTGCGCGAGCGCAGGCGGCGGCTTCGCGCTCATGGTCGAGGCGTTCGGCATGGCGGGTGCGAGCGAGAGCGCGGTCGTTGTAGGTGTGCTCACACGCCCCGGCCCCGCGACAGGGCTCCCCACCTGGACCGAGCAGTCGGATCTGCGCTACGTCATCCACGCCGCCCAGGGCGAGTTCCCCCGCGTCGTCTTGGCGCCCGGCGATCGCGAGGATGCGTTCACGCTCACGTGGAAGGCGTTCAACCTGGCCGACCAGCTCCAGACGCCGGCCGTCATCCTCGGCGACAGCTACCTCTCGGACAACCGTCAGTCGATTCCGCCGTTCGACCTCTCGCAGGTAACGATCGACCGCGGCAAGCTGCTGGCCGAGGGCGACATCGCCGAGCACCCCGAAGCGCTCGACGCCGACGGTCGCTACCTGCGCTACAAGGTGACCGATGACGGCGTGTCGCTCCGCGCGCTCCCGGGCGTGAAGGGCGCGAACCAGCTCGGCAACTCCTACGAGCACGACGAGTACGGCTTCGGCGCGGCTGGCGAGCCGGCCGCCGTGCGCATCGCTCAGAACGAGAAGCGGATGCGCAAACTCGACCTCGCCCGCACGCTCGTGCCCCCGCCCGCCTACTTCGGCGCGCCGCCCGAGGAGGCAGCGATCGGCCTGCTCTTCTTCGGCACGACGAAGGGCCCCGCACGCGAGGCCGCGCGCATGCTCGAACGCGAGGGTGTGAAGGTCGCCCTCATGCAGGTCGTGACGGTGTTCCCCTTCCCCGCCGAGGCGGTCGCCGCGTTCCTCGGCACAGTGAAGAAGACGCTTCTGGTGGAGGGCAACTTCACCGGTCAGCTTGAAGGCCTCGTGCGCCAGGAGTGCCTGCTGCCGGTCGAGAACACGCTCCACCGCTACGACGGGCGGCCGTTTACGCCCGAGCAGATCGTCGCCCGCGTGAAGGAGGTGCTTTAGATGCCAACTGCAGCTGAGCTTGAACGTGGCGCGATGAAGCCAACGTGGTGCCCCGGATGCGGCGACTTCGGCATGTTCCGTGCGCTCAAAGAGGCGATCGAGGAACTCGGCATCTCGGCCGAGGAACTCATGATGGTGTGGGGCATCGGGTGCCACGGCAACGGTGCCGACTTTTACAACGTGCAGGGTTTCCACGGCCTCCACGGGCGCGCGCTGCCACTTGCGACCGGGATCGCGCTCACGCGACCCGACCTCAAGGTGATCGTGGAGATGGGCGACGGCGACGGCTACGGCATCGGCGGCAACCACTTCATCCACTCGGTGCGCCGGAACATCGACATGACCGCGATCTTCCACAACAACCAGATCTACGGCCTCACCACCGGCCAGGCCTCCCCGACCTCCGACCAGTTCATGAAGACGCCGAGCACCCCCGGCGGCGTTGTGGAGGAGCCGGCGAACCCGGTCGGCGTGTCGGTCGCACAGGGCGCGACGTTCGTGGCGCGCGGCTTCGCCGGCGACATCCCGCACATGAAGGAACTCTACAAGCGCGCGATCCTGCACGAGGGGTTCTCAGTGGTGGACATCTACCAGCCATGCGTCACGTGGAACAAGATCAACACGTTCTCGTGGTTCCGCGACCGCGTGTACAAGATCGAGGAATTGCCCGATTACGACCCGACCGATCGCACAAAGGCGTTCGACCTGTCGATGTCGACCTTCCACGAGCTCACGTGCGCGCCGGATGAATGCAAGATTCCCATCGGCGTCTTCTTCGAGGAGGCCGAGTCGTTCACGTACCAAGATGGGTTGCCGCAGCTCGACCGCCCGATGTGGAAGCATGCCGAGAAGCCGCGAGACATAAGCGCGGCGTTCGCGAAGTACGGCGGGTAGAGTCGGGGCGGGACGCTAAATCATCGACTCCCACCACGAGCGCAAACGCGCGGCGTGGTGTCCCGGCACGAGTACGATATGGTTGCCGAGCGGTGCCGTGAGCAGCTCCGAAACGTGCCCGTCGGTGAGTTTGATCTGCGCCTGGGTGCGGCAGAGGTTCTCGGCATTGCCCGAGGCGACGATATCGCCCTCGGCGATCCAGATGCGCTCCATGGACGTGCCGCCGATGCGTACGAGCGTGACCGGACCGTTCGCGATGACGCCCTGGATGCCGACACCGATGCCCGACTCGAAGTGCGAGCGGAGCCTGTACGACTCCACCATCGAACGCGGGATCGTACAGTGGGCGAGCCAGAGCGTGTTGGCGGCTTCATCAAGCTGCGCGGGGTTAGCCATCCACGGGGTCTTCCCCGTCATGAGGCGCGTCCAGAGGAGCCCGACGGTGGTCACGATGTCGCCCTCGCAACCGGCGATGATCCCGGCGTCGGTGAGTTCAGCGAGCGCGAAGCACCCGGTCGTCTTCAGGCTCAACACGAGGTCGAAACAGCGCAGGCTGAGCGCGTTGAGGCGCCGATCAGCAACGAGGCCCTTGAGTCCTACCATCACGCGGGCCACGTCGAGCAGTTCCTCACGGGTCGGCTCGACGCATCCGGTGGCTGCGGCGACAAGCTCGTCGGCTGCAGCGGCGGCAGCGTCCTCGGACACCGCCGAGATCCGCCCGACAAGATCGCCGAGACCGACCGGGATGACTTCGGGCCCCCACGTGTCGTGGACGGCCTTGCTCGTGGGCATGCTCGCCACGAGCCAGTCCGAGGGCGGGCCCACGAGTCCGATTTTCGCGTTGCGGAGCGCGCGGCGAACCGCGAGGTCGTACGCGGCGAGCGCAATCGCGTTGAGCGCATCGGCATCGTCGGGAGCGCGCATATAGATGATGCGTCCGGACAGCCCGTCTTGCTGCAACTTGGCGAGTACCTCGAGCGAAGCCGGCAGCGAGTTGTTGCCCGGATGCGCGACAAGACACACCGGCTCGGTACGCAGCGCCTCAGGACGGTGCATCACCGTGTCCACGATCTGCCCCTCGGTCCCGCCGGTCGCTACCAGAAAGAACAGCGGCGGCGTTACGCCGACTTCATCGCCGGTCGGAACCTCCCCGCCAATGCCGCGCAACGCCGCGGCATACGACCCGATGATGCTATCAAGCGCCTCCGCACCCTCGACAAGCACGGACGCGACGGGCATGTATCCAAATCGTGCTGCCACCGGGGACCTCCTTCGTGTACCGACGCAACGAGCGTACCCGAAACCTTCGGCTAGAGCCCCTTTATCTGCATGAACTGCCTGAACGTCTCGATGGGAAGCTGTGTCTGCCAGTGCCCGGTCGCAAGCGCGATGAAGTAGATCGCAAGCCACAGAGCGACGACCGCAAGCGGCCAGATCCACCACGGGAACGCGAAGCGACCGAACGCGCGGGCCGTCAGCGCACCGGGCGCCGGACACACGCGTACGCAGTCCTGGCAGCCGTCACATTCCGGCGCACGCACCGAACCAAGCGTGTCCACCGGCACGGCCGCATGACACACCTTCGCGCACTTGCCGCAGTCGATACACACCTCGGCATCGCGCACGACGGTACACGCCGAGACGACACCGCACGCACCGTAGACGCCGCCGAGCGGGCACAGGTACCGGCACCACACGTTGCCAAGTAGCATCATTCCAACGAACGCGATGCCGATGACGGCCAGGTACACGGGAGTTGCGAACAGCAAGAGCATCTTGGCATCAACGGTCGCGTAGTACGGCAGCGTCTGGAACCAGAGCGCTTCTTGGACACTCACCGCTGCGAGCCAGACCATGAGGAGCGCCGCAAAGACGTAGCGGCCACCGCGCAGCGTGAGGTCGAGTCGACGTGGAAGCCGGATGTTGTCCCGCTTGAGCACCTTGCGGCCGAGCCATGCGGCGCCCTCCCACACGGTGCCGACCGGACAGATCCAGCCACAGAAGCCGCGCTTGAACAGAAGTGACGTGGCGATCGCGCCGATGATGATCACGATTCCCGCAGGCAGCACCGGATCGAAGAATCCTGTCTTCAGCCACAGGAAAAAGCTCATGTACGACCCGATGGGAAGCAGTCCGGCCACCGCCTCGGGACGAGACACGAACGGCCCCGTACCAAGCGCCCACGAGCGGAACATGAGCAGCCGCACCGAGATGTACACGAAGTACGCCAGGAACGCGCCCCTCACAAGCAGGCGCGGCCCGATCCGGTCAAGCACCCGGCCGATGAAACCCTCTTGCGTGCGTGCCATACGTCGATCCTGCCTTCCGGGTCGAAACGGGTCGCATGAAGTCGTCGCAAGAGGCTGCCGGGCCGAAGGGCGACACGAATGCTGGTTCTACCACTCCCGTAAGAGAGCGTCAAACGGTGCCGGTTCGCGGTATCCTCGGCACCTGGGTTGCTTGCATACTGCAACAACGATACCGAAGGAGGGGTCCGTGCGCCGAAAGCCGATCCACACGCTGCTTGCGATCATATGCGTGCTCGCGCTGGCGGCGACGACCGGCTGCAACGCCGACGGCTCGCTGCGGTTACCGACCGGTGTCGTCTACCCATCGATCGACCCTGTAGCAGGCACCGCGAACCAGGCGGTCACCCACACGTTCACGTTCGAGGGCAAGCCCCGCACCGTCACGGTCGACGTCGACGGCCCCGTCCTCGCCGGCGCCCAGGCGGCCGACAAGAGCGTCATCCGATTCGGCCGTGCGCACGAGAACGACTGGATCGAGAGCTACTATCCGGCGTTCATCTTCGAGGAGCATCAAGACGCGTTTTACTCGGCACTCCTCGGTCAGCTTCGCGGCATCCGCGACGCGGAAGGACTCGACGCCGATCGCTACGTGGAGCTCATGACGGGCTTCGTGCAGTCGATCGAGTACCGCATCGACCCGGGCGACCTCTCGCCCAAGTTCCCGGTGGAGACGTTCGCCGACCGCGCAGGCGACTGCGACGACAAGGCGCTGCTTCTCGGCGGCCTGCTCGCGCGGGAAGGGTACGACGTCGCGATTCTGCTGTTCGCGCCCGAGGAGCACGTCGCGCTCGGCATCAAGGCGAACGGGCTCGAGTATCGGGAGACCGGCTACGCGTACATCGAAACGACGCTCCGGGGATACGTCGGCGTCCCGCCGGACTCCATCGGCGACGGAAAGCTCCTCGAAAGTGAAGCGCAGGTGTTTCCGCTTGAGGGCGGCAGCGCATCGTTCGGCGCTGCAGATCAGGTGGCCGCGATCGTGGCGGCATCGAATGACCTCGAGGCCGGCGTGACTGCGCTCGCCAAGGACATCACCACCGCCGACGCGAAGCTGAAGGGTCTCGAGGCCAACGTCCGAAATCTCAAAGCACGGATGGACTCACGCTCGACTTCAGGCGACACCGCCGCCTACAATGCCCTCGTTCCGGAGTACAACGCTGCGGCGAGCACCTACAACGACGCTGTAGCCGCGCGCAACGACACAGTAGCCCGGCACAACGGCGCGGTCGAAACCTACACGTACCTCACCGGGCACGCAGATGACCGTCCGGGAACGTTCACGTACCTCCGCACGCACGGCAGCTGAGGTAACTTCACCCGAACTTCACATCGTGTGCCTTGCGTGTTCACCCCACTTCGTTAGTCTATGCACGGAGTTACACATCTACGGAGGGATCGGCATGACGAACGAACTCGCACCGAAGGCGCCGAGACGGCGCGCGCGGCTCGTCCGCTGGGGAGTGCTAGCCGCCGTACTCGTCACGGTGACCGTCCTTGGCTACCTGCACCAGGTCGTCGGCGTCGGAAAGCCTGCGGGCGTCGACGCTCTCTGCCCGTTCGGCGGCCTGGAGACGGCGTTTGCCCTCTTCACCTCCGGTACGCTTGTCAAGCAGATCGCCCTGTCGAGCGTCGTCCTGCTGCTTGCGACGCTCGGTGTTGCCGTCGTGTTCCGGCGGTCGTTCTGCGGTCAGATCTGCCCTCTCGGCTTCTTGCAGGAGATGTTCGGAGGACTCGGTCGTCGCATCTTCAAGCGCCGCTTCGACCTGCCTCGCTGGCTCGATCGTCCGGCCCGCTACCTCAAGTACGTCGTGCTCGCGGTGTTCATCTACCTCACGTGGACGACCGCCAGCCTCGTTATCCGCCCGTACGACCCCTGGGTCGCGTACCAGCACCTCACCTCGGCCGAAGCGTTCGCTGAGTTCGGGATCGGCCTCGCCATCCTCGGCATCTCGCTCGCCGGTTCGCTTCTGTACGACCGCTTCTTCTGCAAGTACCTGTGCCCGATGGGCGCAACCCTCGGCATCATCTCGAAGCTGAGCGTCTTCAAGGTTCGCCGTGCCGAGGCGACCTGTATCGACTGCAAGGCATGCGACAAAGCGTGCCCGGTGAACATCACTGTCTCGGAAGTCGATGTGGTGAACTCGCCCGAGTGCATCAACTGCAACGAATGCGTTGCCGCCTGTCCCGTTAAAGACACGCTCGCCGTGAGCACGAAGTCGGGCAAGACGCTCTCCCCACTCGCCGTCACTGGCTCGGTCGTGGCGATCTTCGCGCTCGTCATCGCCGTCGGCATGGCCACAAACAACTTCGACTGGCAGGTGAAGTCGCTCAAATCAGAGGCGGCTGAAAGCGCGGCTAAGGCGGGCGTTCCCACGACTGAGTTCGACCTGACACTCATTAAGGGTCGCACCACACTCTCCGAAGTCACCGACGCCACAGGAATCTCGCCCGAGACGATCGAGCAGGTCTTCGGGGTGCCCGTGAGCGAGCAGTCATCGGCGATTAAGGACACGAAGGACGTCTACGGATACTCCCCCGGCGACGTGCGCACCTTCATCGAACTCTACCGGGAAGACCCGGTCGCCGCGATGGCGTTCGTGCCGAGCGGTTCCGAGGAAGAGTAGGTCGAGATTCTTTTCCGTAAGCCGTAACCCCCCGCAGAGTGCCTGCGTTTCAAGAGAAGTGCCGGCCACCCCTCGGCCGGCATTTCTCTGTCCTCACCTATCCTGCTTCTGCCGCGGAACTGTTCTCGTGTGCGAACCGCGTCTCCGGCCGCAGGAGCCGGCGCCGACCAACCAGCCTGATGAACGCTTCGGTCAGTATCGGGTCGAACTGCGTGCCGATGCACAGATCCAGTTCCTGCAGTGCAGCTGTTGACGACAGTGACGAGCGGTACGGGCGAGCGGTCGTCATGGCGTCGTACGCATCGCAGATGCACAACAGTCGTGCCTCAAGGGGAATCGCGTCGCCGGCAAGCCCATCCGGATAGCCGGTGCCGTCCCAGCGCTCGTGATGATGACGGACCCACGGCAGCACTTCCACGAGTTGCGTCGACCCGAGAATCTTCTCGCCAAGGCCGGGGTGCTCGCGTATGTGGCGCATCTCAGCAGCGGTCAGCGGTCCGCGTTTGCGCAGCACACGATCCGAGATGCCGATCTTGCCGATGTCGTGGAGGAGCGCGGCAATCTCGATGAGGCCGCGCTTGTCGGGATTAAGCTCCACCTCCTCGGCAAGCATGACGGCAAGTACTGCCACGTTGCGCGAATGGAACTGCGTCAGCGGATCGCGGGCGTCAACAGCGGCTGCGAGCGCCCGGACGGTCGCGAGGTGCGACTGCTCCTCGAGTTTGGTGATCCGCTCCTGGGCCGACAGGGACTCGACGACCGATTCGTCAAAGACGACGACTGTGTCCTTGCCATGGTACTTGGCCCAATAGAGTGCCCCGTCGGCCTTGTGAAACAGGTCTTCACGGTCCGATGCATCGTCCGGGAAGCTCGCGATGCCGATCGATGCGCTCAGCGGCCCGCACTCTCCGACCTCGATTGCGCGCAACGCAGCACGAATCCGCGCGCTGATCGCCTCGGCATCGGCCACAGACGTCGCGGGTAGCACGATTGCGAATTCATCGGCACCAAGCCGGCAGGCGGCGTCGCTCCCCCGGCATGCCTGCTGCAATACGGTAGCAACGCTTCTCAGTACGTCGTCACCGTGCGAGTGCCCGAACGCGCTGTTGATGCGCGAGAACTCGTCGAGATCGAGAACGACGATCGACAGCGTGTCGCCGTGACGCTGCGCAAGATCGAGCTCGACTTGAAGTCGCTCGTGGAAGTACCGGTGACCGAAGAGCTCCGTGAGCGGGTCGTTCACGGCGCGGTCGAAGAGCGACTCATTCTCGATGGCGGAAATCGCCGTGCGTAGAGCGACCACCGCCACAAGCCCCAGGCTGACCGTGGCGTACGTCGCTACGAGCAGTGGGCCAATGGACTGTGTGATTGCCATGAAGCCGAAGACGGGCACGGCCACCACGAAGGCCACCGGACCGGAGATCGAGATAGCGCCGTGGCGTCTCGGGCGCATGCGAGGTACCGCCCGGAACCGCAGCACGTCGGCGGCGCTCGAACGCACTCTGATGAAAGCACCCGAGAACACGAGAAGCATGCCGGTCATCCAGACGACCTCGACGAGGCTGTCCCACGGCAGACGCGGGCGCAGCACGGCGCCGAGAAGCCACAGCGGCCACATCATCGTTCCAAATCCGTACGCGCCTAACCCGATCACGACCTGGCGCTCGCAGACGCGCCAGCGGCGCCACGTTCGACTTGCGAAGTTGACCAGTGTGGCGATCAAGAGCAGGACGCCTGACACGAAGTACGCGGCTGAAATGAGCATCTCTGCAGGATCCGCAGGTCCGTAGGCTGCGGACATCGGAACGAGTACAACCGCCAGGATCAACCCGATGAGAAGGAGTATTGCCCCAACGGCATCGACGATGTGTCGAACGCGAACGAGTGGGCCGAGAGTTCGGAAGTCGGTTAGACGGAAGAGTCCCACAATCACGAATCCTGACGCGCTGAAGCCCAGCACCACCGGCACCGCCGGCCACCCGCTGGCCAGATCCTTGCCGAGTATGAGATGCAAGCTGACGTACGCCTCGGCGAATGTCATGAGCACGATGCCCGCGCTGAGCGCCCGCCAGAAGCGTCGCTCGCGGTCGATCGACACGGTGAACGCGCGCAGCGTTGCGATTGATGCGAGCAGGAATGGCAGCAGGTACGCGAACTGCATGAGGGCTTCGAGCGACGGTCCCCTGTCGCTGACGTTTCGGAGCAGGCCGTAGCACGCGACGCATGCGAGCCAGAGAAAGACGACCGGTGTGAGCGGCTGAACGCGGGCTACAGCGGGCACGACGGGCGTGCCCTCCAGCTCGCGTGATTCCATCCCTTGCTCCTCCTCGTTTGTGTATGCGCGGGGACGGCGAGGCGCGCGCCGTTGGGGGTAGTATAGTCGTGACACGCCAGTTAGCGCCAACGGAGGAGCCGCAGTGCCCGACGTGCTCATGGTCATCGCGCCAGACCAGTTCAGGGACGAGGAATACAGCCGTCCTAAAGAGGTGCTCGAAGGCCTCGGCGCGCATGTCGTGACCGCAAGCGTTGCACCGGGGCCCTGCCGGGGAAAACTCGGGATGCTCGCGCGCGCTACCGTTGCACTGAACGAGGTTACCCCCGACGAGTACGACGCAATCGCCTTCATCGGCGGTGCGGGTGCGAGCGTGTACTTCGACGATCTCGACGCCCATCGGCTCGCTCAGGCGATGCACGCACGCGGCAAGGTGGTAGCTGCCATCTGCATAGCGTCGTCGACACTCGCGCATGCCGGGCTTCTCCGGCACAAGAACGCGACGGCGTTCGCCTCGCAGCACGACGACCTCGTTGCTCACGGGGCTGTCTGGACAGGGGCTGAAGTGCAGGTTGACGGTTCAATCGTCACCGCCAACGGCCCCGCGGCCGCACAGGACTTCGGACTGGCGATCGCCGATCTGCTCGGCCTGTCCCGCTAACATCCCTACAATCCAGAGAGGAACATTCATGCAGCTGAAGATGTACCGCTGCCGCATCTGCGGCGAGACGCACCTGGGGTACGAGAACCCGGGCACCTGCCCGTTCTGCGGCGCACACGCCGAGTTCCTGGGTGCCCCCGAGGAGTTCGACCCGTCGGTCAACGCGATTGAACTGACCGAGGTCGAGCGCGCGGACCTCGAGGCATCGATCGAGCTCGAGCACGCGAACACCCGCTTCTACCTGGGCATGGCCGAGCGCAAGGACAACGACACGCTCCGCTCGGCATACAAGCGTCTGGCTAAGGTCGAGGCTGAGCATTGCTCGGTATTCTGCAAACTGGCAAAGGTCGCGAAACCTGCGGACCTGATGGCCCCGGGCGAGACCACCGGCTCGTGGGCGACGGACATCGCCGAATCGCTCGTGCGGGAGAATCGCGCGAGCGCTCTCTACGCGGGCTTTGCCACGCGTGCGACGAACGAGCGCCTCCGCGAGGTGTGGAACGCGATCAGTGACGTGGAGGCCGACCACATCACGCTCGACGACCTGGCGCTTACGTACGTGTAGGTTCGCACCCGGACGTGACAAAGGGGCCCCCGCGGGGGCCCCTTTCGCGTTCCTAGAGTTCGCGCCGGGAGAACACCGCAACCGCCCCGGCAACGCACCCGGCAACCATGAGCGCTCCGGTGACGAGCGGCCACGCGAGGTCGGGAGCGGTCCCCATGAGCACCCCGCTTGCAGCGTTCACCAGCCCGGCGGGCGTGTAGTGCACCGACGGCTCCCAAATCGTCAGCATCAGGAGCACGAACCACACCCCGATACCAAGGCCCGCCGCGCCCGCCTGCGAGCTGAGCCACGCCGACACGAGCGTCATGACACCGAGGAGCACCACCCCGAACGCCAGCCACGCCCCGGTCGTACGCGCCAGGATCCCGACGGGTGCCTCGCCAAAGGTCACCAACGTGACGCCCCACGTTGCGAGCGCCCCCACGAGGATGCTCCCCGTGAGCAACACGAGCGCGCCCGTGAACTTCGCAAGAACGAACGCCGGGCGTGAGAGCGGCTTTGTGAGCACGAGCACCGCCGTGCCGCTCTTCGTCTCGGAGGTGACTAGACCGCCGAAGATGATGATCACCGCGAACACCATCATCTGCGAGAGGTTCTTCACCCACGACGCGTAGGCGTCGACGTAGGTCGGCGTCGGGAGTTGCATGATGACGCCCGGCTGCGAACCCGCGAAGGACTCGAGGATCTGCGGCGTCACCTTCGCAAGCGGCGGGCCGCTGAGCGCGAAGAAGAGCACGATGCCTGGCAGCACCCAGATGCGCCACGTGCGCGCGATCTCCCGCAGCTCCTTGCCGAGGAACGCTCCGAAGCCGCGCATCAGCGGTCCCCTCCCACCAGGTCGACAAAGACTTCTTCGAGTGAGACTTCCCCGCCTTCGAAGCGGACGAGGCCGACGCCACGGGCTGCCACGGCGGCGGGAATCGCGCGCCGTGCGGCGTCGACATCGGCAACCGTGACCTCGATGGTGTGGTTCTCATGCGCGACCGCACTCGCCCACGCCTCGCGCTCGAAGTCTCGCACGAGGTCCTCGACCCCTCCGGTAACGTCCACCACGACCTTCTGCGCCCCGTAGCGGGCTTTGAGCTCATCGATCGGCGCCTGGGTAACAACATGCCCGCGATCGAGGATAGCGACCGTGTCGCAGACCCGCTCCACATCGGACAGGATGTGCGTCGAGAAGAACACAGTCGTGCGTCCCGCGAGCGAGGCGATCATGTCGAGGACTTCCTTGCGGCCGATCGGGTCGAGCGCCGACGTGGGCTCGTCGAGCATGAGGAGCGACGGCGCGTTGATGAGGGCCTGCGCCACCCCGAGACGCTGCTTCATCCCGCGCGAGTAGCCGCCGACTTTCGTCGTCACGTCCGTGAGTCCGGCCAGATCGAGAAGCGACTCCACCCGCGCATCGAGCGTGCTGCCGGCAATCCCAAAGAGCGAGCCTGCGAACCGCAGGAACTCCTCGGCGGTCATCCAGTCGTAGAAGCCGGGAACGTCGGGCAGGAAACCGATGCGCGCCCGAACGTCATTGCCCGCGTCCGCCACTTCGATGCCGAAGACCTTCGCGGATCCCGACGTCGCGCGCGCGAGCCCGGTGAGGATTCGCAACGTCGTCGTTTTACCCGCGCCGTTTGGGCCGAGGAAGCCGAAGACCGAGCCCTCGGGGACAGTGAGCTCGACGCCGTCGAGCGCGTGCGCGTCGCCGTACGTTTTCGTCAGCCGGCGCAGTCGGATCGCCGGAACCGTATCGACCACGCTACTCGCCGTCCTTGCCGCCGTAGAGCACATCGGTGGCACGGCGGGCGCGGTCGGTCACGGGCGTCTGCTGCGCACCCGGCTGCTCCACCGCCATCGCAGGTTTGCGCCCGGCAGCGAGGAAGACGATCGCCCCAATGAGGTTCACGAACAGGATCAGGAGCACCCACACCCAGCGCTTGCCGAACACGAGCCGGTCCTCCGGCGTCTTAAACATCTGGACGAGCGCGTAGATCTCGATGCCGATCTGGAGCACCCCGTACACAACGAGCGCGACGATCACACCGGTCGGCAGTTCGTTCAGAGGTACGTTGTTCATCGTGCGCCCTCCTCAGGGTCCGAGTCGCGCGGCTCCGTTGCCGAGCGCCATTCTGCTTTGAGACTGGAACGAGCCAGCAGTACGAACATCGCGCCCGGCACCACAAGGCTGCCGAGGATGAGTGCGCCGATCCACCATCCTGCAATGTGATACACGGCGTTGGCGACCGTGTAAGCGAGGATGACGACAGACAACGTGCTGAAGAGCGCAAGCAACACGCTCGTGATCGCGAGCGTACCCGGCGACGACCGGCGGAGCGCCTGCCAGCCAAGCACGACCGCGGGTAGCCCACTTCCGAACAGCAGCAGCAGCCCGATCACGACCGCTTTGGGACCCCAGTCGTCGGCCGCACCTGCGGCGTCGAAATGCAGCGGCACCGAGGCGGGTAGCCGGCTCCAGAACGCGGCCGCGATCACCAGCGCAATCGCGCCAAGCGTCGCCGGCACCGCCACAGCAAGCGACACAGCGCGTGCCGAGAGGTTCTCGAATGGCCGCTGTTCCACGTCGTCGGGGCGCATCAGACCGAGACGCACGGCGATGGCGCCGAAGTTGATGGCCCAGCCCATGCCCCACAGGCGGGGCATGAAGATCTGCGGATTGGAAGGATTCCACATCCGTTCCATGATGCGCGCGGTCGTTGGCGCACGAAACTCGTACGGCATGCCGAGCAGATGGCCCTGCGGCTCCGGCGAGCCACTCTCGACGCCAAGCGCATCGCGGACCGCCTCCGCGTACTGCTCCGGTGTGCCCAGGTCGGTAAGCGCCGCTGCAAGTGCCGCCGGGTTGTCGCCGCGACGCCCCACGTCGGCTCGCAGGTTGGCTTCGAGCTCGGCGACCGCCTCGTCGCGGTCCCGCGCGGGAACGCCCGCAAGCGCGACGCGTACCGCCGCGAGGTACTCTCGCATCTCGGTCATCTCAGCCACGGGATCCCACTTCCTTGAGCAAAGCGTCAATCGCCGAGGACAGTCCCCGCCACGACGCAGCCATGTCTTTGAGGTCGCTGCTGCCCGCAGCGGACAACCGGTAGTACTTCCGAGGCGGGCCAAGCGGCGATTCGCGCCACACGGAATCGACGAGTCCCGCCTTGTTGAGACGGCCGAGGAGCGGATAGACCGTCCCCGACGTCACGGCGATGCCCGGCAGTATCGACAGGCGCTCGACGATCTCTGCACCGTAGAGCTCACCCGCGTCGAGCAGCGCGAGGATGGCGAGTTCGACGGCGCCTTTGCGGAACTGAGAGGTCCTCGCATCGTTGCCTGCCACGGGATCACCCTCCTCGGTCGCATGTTGGTCTCACCGACTACCTTGTATCACACCCTAGTTTGCGTTGCAAGGTACCAGGTGGGGTGGATGTGGAAGTCAAAGTGGGATTCCCGCAGACGCTGCGCGAGAGGCTCGCAGCCCCGCGACTACGCCCGGCGAGCCACCTGCTCGAACAGGTCGCGGTACGCCGGCGCCAGTCGTGCGATCGTGAACGGCTCCGCGAGTGCCCGCGCACCGCCCGGCGCAGGTCTCTCGAGCACGAGCGACCGCAGCCGCGCGACGAGCCCGTCATGCCCCCGGTAGCGAAACTCCTCGGGATAGATCTCGGGGTACGCGAGGCGATCGGGCACGACCGGGTAGCATCCCGCGTAGCACGCCTCGATCATCGCAAGCCCGAAGAACTCGTTGGTGGCAGTCGAAACGGCGATGTCCGCACTGCCGAGGAGCGCGGCGTACGCTCCCCTCCCCTCCGGCTCGCCGAGGTGTACGAGCCGGTCGCCGAGCGCGGCAGCCGCTAGTGCCATGCCCGCCTCGGTCTCGCGAAACGACTGCCCCGCAACAGCAACCTCGAAGTCGAGACCCTCGGCCGCAAGGGTCGAGACCGCCGAGAAGAACGCGTCCGGGTCCTTGTCGTGCTCCCACCGGTGCGGCCACACGATGCGCGCACGCGGCCCCCGCGTCGGCGCGCCCTCGAACGGCGCCGGGTCAAACGGCGGCGCCAGGACCTGCGATTTCGCGGCGATCCGCTCGGCCACGCCCTTCGGGTGGTGGTCGGGGAACTGCTTCAGGAAGCCGGGAATCTCCTCGCAGAAGCGCTCGAGGTTCCAGCGCGTGTTGAAGAGGCAGACGTCGGCCGCAAGCGCACTCGTGATGTTCGTGAGCGGGAACTGAAGGTCCCACTCAGCGGTGTGACGAACGGGGTAGACGAGCTGATTCTCGTGGAAGTACACGATTGCCGGCACGCTCGCGACCGCCTCACTGGCGAGCCCCTTGAACTCGGCGAGGTTGAGGAACGTGCTCGCCAGGATGAGGTCCCAGCGAGCACCGGCATCGTAGCGGTCACGGACATCGGCTGCCATGGTGATCGCGGCCCCGCGCATGCGCCACTTCCACTTGCGTGCGGGCAGCGTGAGGAGGTCGCACTCCATGCCGAGCATAGGCAGCAGCGCATCGAGCACCGCCCGATGTGAGCCGCCGTAGTAGGGTTCGAGAACGAGGAGGCGCAGCGTCACGACTCGACCGAGGCCTGTCCCCCGTCGGACACCTGATCGGTCCAGGTGGCACCGTCCCAGTAGCGGAGCTCATGACGCGCGTTCGGGTCGGGATACCAGCCGGGTGCGGCGGCAGCCGACTGGGCAGCCATGCCGGGTGCCCCCTGCGTGAGAATGCCCTCAAGCGTCTGGATGCGCTTCCTCTGGACGGCCTTCACGGCCCAGCCATAGGCGCCTGACGTTGGATCCATCTCACCGACATAGACGCCGGGTACAATCGCCATGGCGGCCATCCACGCCTCGATGTGAACCATGTTGTCGGACGCAGCGACCTTGAAGAACTGCGGCGCGGTCAGTGCCCCCACACCTTTACGCCACACGTGCTCGCCCTTTTCGTCCTTCGGGACGAATCCCTCGGCCTGCAGATAGGCCGTTGTCGCTGCGGCTGCCTGATCGGCGCTGAGCGCAGTCGGCAGATCTCTCACATACCTGGACATAGCTCCCCCTTAGCGTAGGCACGAGCCTCCCGTGACCCGCATATCGGAGCGTAGCACTCCGAGAGGTCCCCGGCGAAGCCCGCATCCTGCGTCCACAGCGTGGCGCCCGCCGGCGGGACTCACGCTGGCGCTCCTACCATGAAATTCGGTTGTCTAGTGGCTTCTTTTCATGGTATTGCGCCAGCTGCTTGGGATCGACAGTGGCTCCGCACTCCTCCGGGAGGACGTGGAGATTCCCTGAACGCTACGTCTTTGCAGAGAACAGTACCCGGACGTAGCTCCCCTCGCGCGCCTCCACGAAAGATCGCGCGTTCGGACCGGCAGCGAAGTACCCCAGCCAGCCTGAGGAGTCCACCACGCTCACAGCCGATCATCTCCACGCGGGACGTCCGTTTCGATGCCCTTCAAGAAGCCTCGCATCTGCTTCACGGGTAGCGAGCGCTCGGCGAACGCCACGAATCTCGTGGCCACCGCAAGCATCGCCTCCGCAGACTCGGGGGAGAACTGCGTGAGGTAGTCGGCGTTCTCGCGGAGCGTCCGCGCCTGCTCGATGCCTTGGGCCAACTCCCGTCCCTCACCGTCCTGGCCGTAGAGCGCCCGGAATGCGACGAGGAGGCAGTGGTGGCTCTTCTCGGTGTAGCCTTTGGCAAGAACAAGCGCGCGTGCCGCATGGAACATGGCGTAGTACGCCGTAATCGTCGTGCGCTTCGGCATATCGTTCGCGAAAACGAACTCCGCGTCGCCCAGATCTTCCCGTGCCGCGCGGATCTCGTGAC
>JBBQIR010000039.1:0-20267 GCA_038325105.1 Coriobacteriia bacterium | reverse complement strand
GTGAAGGTTCTCAGCTCGAAAGGGGCACGAGATGCGATTCGAAAACGCACAGGATCTTAGGAAGCCGGCAGTGGAAGTGCTGGCGGCAGGCACGTATTCCTGGTGCCGCTGCGGCAAGACCAAGACGCCGCCCTATTGCGATGGTTCGCATACTGGAAGCGGCATCGAGCCCCTGGAGTTCACCGCCGATGGCGTAACGTCGGTCGCCGTGTGCACATGCGGCCTCACGGGCAACCCGCCCCACTGCGACGGGTCGCACGTCGACTACTAAAGACGGCTCGCCCAGCGCTAGCGATTCGCCAGTGTGATGCTCACCTGCAGCACGCTCGCGGTGCTCACCCACGCGAGGTACGGGATGAGCGCAAGCGAAGCGACGCGCGAGTACGGCCAGAATGCGACCATCGCCCACACGATCGTGACGAGCACGACGAGGATGTCGACCGTCGCAAGCGGCAGATTCTGCAGCCCAAACTGGATCGGCGTGAAAGCGATGTTCGTGATCATATTGATGATGATGGGCACGAGCAGCGCCTTCGGCGCGTCGCCTCGGAAGATTCGATATGCCATGTAGCCGAAGACGGCCAGAATGATCGGGTAGAGCACCGTCCAGATGGTGCCGATGACTCCCGGCGCAGGTGTCCACGAAGGCTTCGTAAGCGTGTCGTACCAGGTGAGGTTCATGTGCGGGCTCCTCGGTGACGGGCGGACGGCGAACGGCTGCGTCAGGTATATGCCCCGGTGGCTTCCCTCGTGTCAGTCTGCTGTGGTATATAACTGTTATTAACCACACAACCGGGAGTTCTTCATGCCGAGAACCGCCAAGGTCATCGCTTTCTCAACCACGCCAGCCATGGCCGAGGAAATCGACCGCATGGCCGCCGAGGAGGGTCGCACCCGTAGCGAGCTCATCCGGGAGGCGGTTCGCGCCTACGGTCGAACGTCCGGGGAGTCGTCGGTGGTCCGGGAGCCGGTCGCCACGTACGGTGCATCTGCCGCGACGGGCACGGGTGGGTTCGACGCGATTCGCGCGGCGCGAACGCAGATCAGCCAGGTCTGTCGTCAGCGTGGCGTTCGTCGGCTTTGGGCGTTCGGGTCCGCCGTCCGCGATGACTTTCGCCCGGGGGAAAGCGACTTCGATTTCCTCGTGGAGTGGCTGCCCGGAGCCCCGCGCGGACCGTGGCTCTCGCACTTGCTCGATCTCGAGGAAAACCTGGCTGTTGTCCTCGGCACGCCGGTCGATGTCATTGAGGATGATTCGGTCGCCAACCCCTACGTACGAGAGTCGGTCCGGTCCGACAGGGTGCGAGTCTATGGGCCGGCGTGACGCGAGAGCGCCTCGTCGATACCCCAAGCCGCCCGGCCGGACACAGCCACGTCCCCGCCGAATAGCACGATGCGGGTCGCCGTGTCGCAGCGCGTTTCGAGGAACGCAGCCGAGGGCGCGCTGAGTTCCGACGGCCGCGTCATGAGCAGCAGCCCGCCGTCTGCGCCGATCGCGGCGCCACCCGCGAGCGCATCGGCGAAACCGAGACCGGTCGCGACGCCAACGGTGGCGGTCGTCGCGCGCCCCGCGTCCAGCGCCCACGCCCCGAACGCGGCTGCGGTCGCGTAGCGGTCGGGACCCTGGATACGCTCGGTCGCCACGCCCGGGAGCGCCGCGACTGAAGCCTCCACCTCAGGCGACACTGCCATCTCGCTCCCGATGATGCGCACGTTCTCCGCGCCGATGTCCGCAAGCGAGTCGCGAGTCGCGAGTCGCGGCGGAAAGCGAGCCGCTTCGCGTGAGCAGCACTGGCGCGTGGTGCGCGTATGCGACCGGTGAGACACCGAGCGCGTCGGCGAACGTATCACCGCGCACGAGGAACGCCTCGCCCGACCATGTCGTCGGGTCCTCGGCGATGACGCGTCGCGCAACCTCGGCGGACGTCGCGTAGCGGTCGGCGCCCGAAATGCGCTCGACCGAGACGCCCGGGAGTGCCCGGAGGGCCACCGCGACCTGCTCGGACACCGCGGGCGCGCCTCCGACGACGATCGCCTTCGTCGCGCCGAGCCGCACGATCTCGGTTGCGACGCCAGACGGCAGCCGCAGCGGATCGGTCAGCAGCATGGGTGCGTCGAACACGCCCGCGAGCGCGCCTGCCGAGACGGCGTCGGCAAAACCAGTGCCGCTCACGATCACGACAGTGTCGGCCGACGCGAACGCCACCTGGCTGGTGCGCACAGCCGTCGCGTAGCGGTCGGTACCCGCCAGCCGCGTGACTTGCGAGCGCAGGCGGCGAATCGCCTCAAGGTAGTAGTAGTCGCCCCACGACGTGCCCTGGTCGACGTAGCCGGCCGGCGCGTGCGCGGTGCCGTGCAGCAGGATCGACTCGGGCAGCACGCCTGTCGCCAGATAGCTGTCCGAGGAGAGGCTCTCGACAGTCCGCCTGCCGAGGTCGGCGTACTCAGCGCGGCGCGCGGGATCCGGGTCGATGCTCGCCAGGTCGAGGAACGCCGAGGCCGTGATCGCCGCCGCCGAGGAGTCTCTCGGCGCATCAGGGATGCCTGGTACGTCGAAGTCCCAGTACGGGACAAGGTCGGCCGGAATGTTGTCGATCCAGAAATCGGACGTCTCGTGGACGGCATCGAGGAACGCGGGGTCGCCGGTCTCCCGGTACGCCGAGGTGAGACCATAGATGATCCACGCCTGCCCGCGTGACCAGGTCGAATCCGCCGAGTACCCCTGGATGGTTCCTTTGCGGATGACCGTCCCGGTGGACGTGTTGTAGACGACGAGGTGGTAGCTGCCGCCATCGGGGCGGATGAAGTCGCGAACGACGCGCCGTGCGTGGCTAACGGCCTGCTCACGAAGCAGCCTTGGCCCTCCGAGAGCCGCGCCACGGAAGAGCAACTCGATGTTCATGGTGGTGTCGCTGTTGACCCAGAACTCGCTCGTCGTGGTGTTGATGGAACGCACCATACCCACGCGAGTGCTGAAGCGCTTCGAGAGCGAGTTCGCGCCGGTGAGGATAACGTCTCTGTACGCCGGATCGCCGGTCAGCCTGAAGCCGTTGCCATAGCTGCAGAGCAGCGTGAACCCGATATCGTTGCTGGCACTCAGTCTCGAGTACGGGAGTATGGGCGCTTGTCGCCTCATCGCGGCCGTACGCCAGGCGGAATCGCCCGTCATCTCGTGCTGGAGCCAGAAGCTGCCTGGCAGGAAGCCGGACACCCACGCCTTCGCGGGGTCGAGGCGCCACCCACCGTCGGGCTCGGTCGCCCACGGGTAGCGGTCGATCGGAACCGTCGCGTTGTCGGCAGCGAGCTTCGTGGCTGCAACGCTCCGCGCGACCTCCACCTGCGGGGCAAGCGGTGCCCACGCGTACGCAGGAGCCGCCGCAAGCGTCACCGAGAGCGCGACACCCAGTGCACACGCTCGTATGCCGCGGCCCCGCCTCATGAGCGCTTCCGCACCTCGAAGCACACGTGAATCCTCGGGTTGCGCGCGAAGTCGGGTGGGAGCATCGCGTCGGTGATGTCGCGAATCTCGAGTTCGGGTAGCGCTTCGGCGTCGAGCTTGAAGCGGCGGTAGTTGTTCGAGAACAGCATCACGCCGTCGGGCGCGAGGAGCGCGGCAGTGTCGCGCAGGAGCTCCACGTGATCGCGCTGCACATCGAAGGTGCGCTCCCCCATCTTCTTGGAGTTCGAGAACGTCGGCGGGTCGAGGAAGATGAGTCCGTACGGCTGCACGTGACCGACCTCGACGCGCTTGCGCTCGTCGGTCAGCCACGAAAGCACGTCAACGCGCTCGAAGCGGACCGTGTTGCTCTCGGCAATGCCGTTGAGTGCGAGGTTACGGCGTGCCCACGCGAGGTACGTCGCCGACATGTCGACCGTCGTGACCGACGTCGCGCCGCCGTCTGCGGCATACACGCTTGCGGCGCCCGTGTACGCGAACAGGTTGAGAAAGCGGCGGCTCATCGCGAGGTTCCGCAGCCGATCGCGGGTGAGCCGGTGGTCGAGGAAGAGCCCCGTGTCGAGGTAGTCGTGCAGGTTCACGAGGAAGCGTAGGTTGCCCTCGGCGACCTCGACCTGCGTACCAAGTGCGTCTTCGCGCCGTTCGTACTGCGTCTCGCCGCGCTGGCGCTTGCGCACCTTGATGGCGATATCCTCGGGCGCGGCGAAGAGCATCGCCGGTGCGGCCGCGACGATCTCGGCAAGGCGTTCCTCGGCACGACCGGAGTCGATCTGGGGCGGCGGTGCGTACTCCTGGATGTGCACGAAGCGGCGGCCTTCATCGGGACCCGCGCCTTCGTAGATGTCGATGGCCACGGCGTATTCGGGCAGGTCAGCATCGTAGACACGCCAGCAGGTAACGCCTTCACGGCGCGCCCACTTACCGAGGTGCTTGAGGTTCTTGCGCACGCGGTTGATGAACATCTCGGCACCGGCGGACACGCCGAGCGGTGCGGGGCGGACTTCCGCGCGAACGACCTTTGGTGAGATCTCGAAGAGGTAGAGCTTCGTTTCCACGGCACCGTTCATAAACGCGTACGACTTGTGCGAGCGGAGCTTCGTGGCCCGCGCGAGGTCGGGTTCGCTCGTGAGCACGGCGGCGGTCCAGCCGTCGAACGCCTCCACGAGCCGCTCACCGAGACGCGCATAGAGCCCCGAGAGGTCCTCGCCCGCGCCGAGTCGCACGCCGTACGGCGGGTTGGTGACGACGAGGCCCGATGCAGCATCGTTTGCCGCCTGCGCTTTCGCGAGCTCGGACACGCTTACGCGGACTGCGTCACCGAGACCGGCACGCTTGATGCACGCCCGAGCGAGTTCGATGGCGGCCGGGTCGGAGTCGCTGCCAGCGATGGGCGGGATGTCCGCCATGCCTTCCTCGGCACGCTCGTCGGCTTCGTCGATGAGCGCATGCCAGACGTCGGGGTCGTGGCCGAGCCAGGCTTCAAATCCCCAGCGCTGACGGAGCAATCCGGGTGCACGGTCGGCGGCCATGAGCGCGCCTTCGAGCAGCAGCGTGCCCGAGCCGCACATCGGGTCGTAGAGCGAGCCGCCCGCCGCAGCGATCGCGGGCCAGCCGGCGCGCACGAGAATCGCAGCGGCCAGGCTTTCCTTGAGCGGCGCCTCGACTTGTTCACCGGGCGCGCGGTAGCCGCGGCGATGCAGCGGCTCGCCGCTCAAGTCGATCGAAAGCGAACCCGCGCCCTTGTGGAGCCGCAGGTTGAGACGCACGTCCGGCGCCTCCAGGTCGACCGACGGCCGCTCGCCGGTGCGCTCCCGCACCTGGTCGACAACCGCGTCTTTCACCTTGAGCGCCGCGAATCCGGAATGCGTGATGCCCGGCGTCCGTCCGACCGCATCGACCGCGATCGTGAGCGTGGCCGAGAGGTGCTTCTCCCACTCCACGGTCGACACGCCGTCGTAGAGCTCCTCGGCGGTCATGGCGGGGAAGGTCGCGAGCGTGAGCAGGATGCGGCTTGCCAGGCGCGACCACAGGCACGCGCGGTAGGCGGTCTCAAGCGTGCCCGAGAAGGCGACCGCCGAGCGGGACTCACGCACCTCGGAAGCGCCGAGTGCGCGGAGCTCGTCGGCCAGAAGTGGCTCGATACCAATGGGGCAAGTGGCTATCAGATTAAGTGTTGTCATGCGCACACGGTACCACGGCGCGGCCTTCGACGGCCGCCGAAGGGCCGCCCGCGTGTGTGTACTCCTCGGTCGGCGCTACTCTGCGTTCGGGTTCTTCTGGCCTGCCTTGTAGAGGCCGAGGTTCACGCGGTGCGGCCCTGGTGTCCCGTACGGCACGAATGCAACGCGGTCGCCCGGGCGCACGAGTCGCGTGAGCGGGTACACCGTCGCGTTGCAGAAGACGCCTTCGATCTTCTCGGGAGCCAGACCGAGGGTACACGCGAGTTCGCTCGCGGCGATCCCCTCCTCGGGGACCTCCATTTCGACCGTTGTGGGCTCGCCACGCTCGCAACGCTCCGTGTGGAGCGTACCGAACATTCTGATTGTGGCGACGCTCTTCTCGGACATGCCGGCGCTCCTCGGTCAGCGTGCGTGCCTGTACTGTACTTTCCCACGCCGGCCGCCGGCACGCTACCATAGAGCTAGCAACCGCCCGAAGGAGCACCGATGAGCCCGTCCGAAACCGTGTTCGCACTGGAGTATGCGGCGTTTCTCGATGCGCACCCGGAGTACGACGCGGCTGCGATCGGCGCGCTCCGCGAGGCCGACTATGCGCGCCTCGACCGGACCGGTCTCGTGTACCTCGACTACACCGGCGCCGGGCTCTACGGGCAATCGCAGATCGACTGGCATCATGGCCTGCTGGCCGAGGGTATCTTCGGCAACCCGCATTCACACAACCCGACGTCGATGGCGAGCACCCGGCTGGTGGAGCAGGCGCGCGCGGCCGTTCTGGACTTCTTCCGCGCATCGCCGGACGAGTACGAGGTCGTCTTCACCGCGAATGCGAGCGGCGCACTCAAGCTCGTCGGCGAGGCGTATCCGTTCACGCCCGAGAGCTGCTACCTCGTGTCGTACGACAACCACAACTCGGTGAACGGGATCCGCGAGTTCGCGCGCCACAAGGGTGCCCAGGTCACGTACGTACCCGTGCGCAACCCCGACCTCCGGCTCGATGCCGACCTCATCAGGCGAGGGCTCACCTGCGCGAAGCCCGACAGCGACAACCTCTTCGCCTACCCCGCACAATCGAACTTCAGCGGCGTACAGCACCCACTCGAGTGGGTCGCCGAAGCGCAGGACGCCGGCTGGGACGTGCTGCTCGACGCCGCGGCATTCGTGCCGACGAACCAGCTCGACCTCTCAGTCGTGAAGCCGGACTTCGTGCCGGTGTCGTTCTACAAGATGTTCGGTTATCCCACCGGCGCGGGCGTGCTCATCGCCCGGCGCGATAAGCTCGCAAAACTGCGCCGGCCCTGGTTCGCGGGCGGAACGATCACGCTCGCAAGCGTGCAGGGTGACGACTGGTACCACCTCGCTCCCGGAGCGACGGGTTTCGAGGACGGAACGGTCGATTACCTCGGACTGCCGGCCGTCACCATCGGCCTCGAGCACCTGTCGGCCATCGGCGTCGAGAACGTCCACACGCGAGTCTCGGCTCTCGCGAGCTGGCTGCTGCAAGCGATGACCGACCTTCGCCACAGCAACGGCGCGCCAATGGTGCAGATCTTCGGACCCGGGAAGATGGACCGCCGAGGAGCAACGATCGCCTTCTACCTGCTCGCGCCCGACGGCTCGCCCTACGACGTCTACGCGGTCGAGCACGCCGCCGGTGAGGAGCTCATCTCGGTGCGCACGGGCTGCTTCTGCAACCCGGGCGACGGCGAGGTCGCCCACAACATCACGCGTGACGAGATGGCCGAGTGCTTCGAGAAGCCGGAGACTCCGGTAACGCTGCAGCACTGCCAGAGCCTCATCCAGGATGCAAGCGGCGTGGCGCCGAACACCGTCCGCATCTCGCTTGGCATCGCCTCGAACTTCGCCGACGTCCACCGGTTCATCGAGTTCGCGCGGGGGTTCAAGGACCGGTAGGACGAATGCGAACGGTCCCGACGCCGTGCGGCGCCGGGACCGACTGACGTACACCCACGTCAACGCCGTTCGCGCTACTGCGCGAGATAGCCGCCGTCGACCACGTACTGGC
The DNA here is from genome assembly GCA_038325105.1 of Coriobacteriia bacterium. GTDB lineage: Bacteria > Actinomycetota > Coriobacteriia > Anaerosomatales > Anaerosomataceae > WSXY01. The sequence continues at coordinate 12,607 of JBBQIR010000039.1, read as the reverse complement.
TACCGGTGACGAACGATGCCTTGTCCGTGAGCAGCCAGAGGATGGTCTCAGCGACCTCCTCGGCTTTACCCCAGCGATTCATAGCGTGCTTGGCGGCGATAAAGTCCCACAGGTCGCCACCCTTCTCGATTCCGCCCTGTGCTACGAGCGGCGTATCGATGAATCCGGGATGGACGGAGTTCACTCGCACGCCCTGCGTGGCGTACTCGAGCGCCGCATTCTGCGTCAGGCCGATAACGCCGTGTTTGGCCGCGACATAGGCGCACGACTGCGCGAAGCCGACGAAGCCCAGGATCGAGCTGATGTTCACGACCGAGCCGCCACCTGCTACGACCATCGCCGGAAGTTCCGCGCGCATCGAGAGGAACACGCCGGTGAGGTTGATTGCGATGACTTTGTCCCAACCGTCGACCGGATACTCGCCGGTCAGACCAGCGGGACCGCCGATACCGGCGTTGTTGACCGCCAGGTGGAGAGCGCCGTAGGTGTCGACGGCGAACTTCACCATCGCCTCTGCGTCTTTCTGGAGCGCGACATCCGCGTGAACGAACGCTGCGGAGCCGCCCGCCGCTTCTATCATCGCGACAGTCTCCGCTCCGTGCGCATCAGCGACATCCGAGACGACGACCTTGGCACCTTCTTGCGCCATCAGAAGGGCGGTTGCGCGCCCGATTCCAGATCCTGCGCCAGTGACGATGCCGACCTTGCCTGTGAGAAGTCCGGTCATGCCGGGCCTCCTTTCGTGTGCCCGCGCTGCCGTGCCGGCGGTCGCGGGGGCGGCCGGACCCGGGGGTGGTCCGGCTTCACGTCGTGACGAGGAATATACCCGCATCTCAAACACGCCGGACTCTCGGAGCGACCGACCGACGAGGCGCCTACTCGACCCACTGCGGGACGTGCAGCCACGACTCGCGCAACTCGCGCCGGTGCCGTGACCACGACGGGTCGTGTTCGCCGAGGAACGCCCAGAACCGCACCGAGTGATCCATCACGCTCGTGTGGCAGAGTTCGTGGAGCATCACGTAGCGCACGAGGTGTGGCGGGAGGAACAGCAGCTTCGCATTGAGGCTGATACCGCCGCGCGCAGAGCAACTCCCCCACCGCGTGCGCTGCCAGCGGAAGCGGATACTCACGTGCGGGAGGCCGTGAGCGACCGAGAGTTCCTCAAGCGTCGGCCCAAGCCGCTCGCGGGCGTGCCTAAGCAGCCATCGCCTGAGCGCTGCCGAGCACGCCGCATGGTCGCCGACGGCGCCGGACAGTGTCAGCAGATCGCTGCGGGAGACTCTCGCTGTCACCGATGTCGCCGCAGTCTCGCGGTACGCAACACAAAACGATTCGCCCGTGGCCGAAAGCGAGATCGCGTCGGGCAGACCCTCGCCATGCGCGTCGGCCTGCATCGCGCGGCGCTCCAGCGCGCGCGCGCGAGCAAGCTCGATCCACTCGGCACGCGCGGCCACGATTGCGGGGACTCGCTTCACGCTGAAGCGTCGCGGCACGACGACTGTGACCTCGCCGTCGCGCGAGACCGTCAGCCGCACATGCTTCGCGCGCGGGCTTACGCGGACTGTGTACTCAAGAAGCACGGGCGCACCCCTCACCCGGTCACGCCTCGGCCGAGCTCTCCGCGGTCGTTCATGACCTCGATGCCGGCATTTCGCCCCGTCCCCTCGAACAGCACCTGCGCGCGACCACCGCGGATGGCCCGAAGGGTAACGCCGATAGCGCCGTCCAGAGACTCGTTTGCGCGACCCTCCATCGAACCGAGGGTCGGTGCCTTGAGCGCGCCGGGCACGGTTCCGCTGAGGTGAAGCTCGAGCTCCTCCCGGCGGCCCCGGATGACGAGGTCGGCGCCATCAGGGCGAGTCGAAACGCTGATGGGTTTCGCGCCGGTGTAGGTCGCGAAGCGGTGCAGGCTGCCGTCGACGAGAAGTCCTGCGATGTGCCCCACGAATGCACCGGTCATCCAGGGAATGCGAGCGACCGAGGCGGTGACCGACACGCCCGGCCGTCCGAACGTGTTCGACTGTGCCCACACCCAAGACGAGGGAAAACTGCGTCCCCAGTCTTTCTCGATGTAGCCACGGCCGCCATCGAAGCACAGTTCGCGGCCGTCGAGCTTCAGGGTGCCCGTGAGGTCGTGGTCCATCGAGACAACCCCGTGGTACGTCTCCATAGCGGGCACGAACCGGAACGGGCCCATTATGCCCGGCGACAGGGGCTTTACCGGCCACGGCGACAGGGGCCCAAAGCGCACAGAACCGGACAACGTCCCTTCCTCATCGGCAAGCTCGAGGGTCATACCCGCCGAGGAGAACGAGTTCCCGGCGACTCTCACGCCGAATTCACTTCGGTCGAACGAAAACGCCGAGGCGGGATAGGCGAAGTAGCGGGTTCCGCCGCCCGAAGCCATGAGTTGCACGAATGAGTGCGAGACCGAACCGTCCGCCGAGAAGGACACACCCGGAATAACGGCAATCGGGTGATCCCCCGCGCCGTCGACCACCTTGAAGTACCAGCCCTCGAAGTACCGCTTCGAGCGTGAGCCACCCTGGTAGAGCGCAGGCATCCAGATGCGTCGAAGAGGGTACATGGGCCTAGACCTGCCAACTGGAATCGATTATCGCCAAAGCATGCACCGAGTGCTCCCTCGCGTGACAGCGTGTCTGCTGGAGTATACCCGCCTGTCACATTTGTGATGACAGGCGGTGCCCGAGGACTATCCTATGAGAGACCCGATTCGCGGTTACACGGCCCGACCGATGGTGGAGGAGCAGACATGCCGTACGCCGAGTGGAATCCCACGCTGGAAACAGGCGTCGAGTTGTTGGACGATCAGCATAAGCGTCTGTTCGCTCTGATCAACGCGCTCCACGAGGCGATCCACGCGACCGGCGACGAGTACGAGACCGTCGCCGATGCGCTCTACGAGCTGACCGAGTATGTAACGGAGCACTTCGAGGACGAAGAAGCGCTGATGGAGGCGAACGGCTACGAGCTTCTGGCCGCTCATCATGAGATGCATCGGCGCCTCACCCAGAAGACACTCGGCTACATGGCTCGGTACGTAAATGGCGATACGGTCTCGCTAAGCGAGCTTGTCGAGTTCTTGAACAGCTGGCTCCAGAGCCACATCGTCGAGCAGGACTGCCACTTCACGTCCACAGTCGCGCGCTAGGAGCGAAGAGGCCTCCCGAGCTGCTGCGTCGACCTGTGACGACCCTCACCACGCGCTTTCGTTAGTGGCCCTTCGAGCCGATACACAAGCATGGAGGACTCGGCTCGGTGGCAGGGAGCGTGTGGCATGGGACGGCACACCCGGAGCACCATATGGACACTCGTTCGCGTGATGACCGTAGCGGTGGTGGTCACATCACTCGCCGTTCCCGCGATCGTGGCCGAAGGCGCCGCAGCGGACTACTCATACTGGTTCACTACCGCACAGGACAAGGTCTACCCCACGTCGGCCCCGCCCACCTCGGCACGCATTGCTGGCGGAAGACACGGGTCTACACTCATGCTCAGCGGCGCGCAAGCCGAGTACGAGGGTCGCCAGATCGCGATCCGGCCGCTTGTGTCGGCGCTCCGCGATGTGTGGCTCCAGCCGTCCAATCTCACGATGACCGACGGCACGGGCGTGGTACACGCGATCGAGGCATCCAACGTCTCGACGTACAAGGTCCACTACGTCAACATCACGGCCCCGTCGACGGGCTACACCCGTAAAGGGCTTGAACCCGATGCGCTTCTCCCGATGACCCTCGCGAATGGCGAGCGCCTCGGCTGGACCCCCAACCAGTCGCCGAACCTGTCACGCCGCGGCGCCAGTGCCGGCAGCACGCAGCCGTTTTACGTGCTGTTCTACATTCCCGAGGATGCCGCGCCCGGCGTCTACCGGGGAACGCTCACGGTCACGTGCTCTGCGCTCGACGGCACCCCGGCGCCGAACCTCGCCATTCCTGTATCGCTCGAGGTGTATCCGTTCTCGGTCGAGAAGCGCAGCCTGAAGACCTCGTTCGGCGTGAACCTTCAGTGGGCGATGTACACGAACAGCGCCGCCCACGTATGGCTCGGCAAAAACGACAATCCCGGACCCGCTGCCACGCGGATCGCCGAACACACCACGTACAAGGGCGACCAACAAGGCGGTTGGTTCAAGTACATGGGCGAGCACCGGATCTCACCGCAAGCGATGCTGCCGGCATGGGACGCCGGTAGCGACTGGGCGCCACCGACCGACAACGGCGACATGGTCGCGCGCCAGGCGGTACTCGAGGACTATCTCGGCACGGGCGACGCCACGACGCTGTCCGGGCGCAAGCTCGGGTTCAATTCCGTGAAGATGCCCGAGTACGGAGCGCCGGGATACGTGACGGACCCGTTCGCGAGCACCACGAACACGACGAAGGCGGCGCAGTACTACCGGACGATGAAGGCGCAGCTTGGCACGAAGTACGCGAGCACGGCGTATGCGTACCCGATCGACGAGCCCTCGGCGTCCCAGCGCGCGTTCGTGGAGCGCTACGCGGCATTCGTGCATACGAATGCTCCAGGGGTGAAGTTCTTCGTCACGGTCGACCCGACGCCGATGAACTTCACGCTCCTCAAGAACGTGGACATCTACGGCCAGCGACTGCCGTTCTTCTACCGGGATTACGACAAATGGATCAAAAAGATCCGCTCGGCAGGTAAGTCCGTGTGGGTCTACACGCACGCAACCATGTGGCAGCACGTGACGCCGAGCTACCTCGTCGATCAGCCGCTCGCGGGGAACCGCGCGCAGGCCTGGCTCGCGTTCGACACGAAGGCCGAGGGGCTCCTCTACTTCAACATCAACGCCTGGCGGCCCAAGACCGGCTCGGCAGTCTACCGCGATCCGTATGTTGATGCACTCTCGTATCGCACTGGTACCGGCGCGACACAGCTCTACGCGAACGGCGATGGCTCACTCGTGTACCCCGGCTACTACCCGGCGCTCGGGCTCTACGTGGAGGGCTCGCCGCCTGTCGGCAGCCTACGCATGGAAGGCATCCGCGACGGACTCGAGGACTACGAGTACCTGAAGCTCATCTCGGCCAAGTACGGGTCGACCAAGGCAGGCGCATACGTGCGTCGGATCATCGGCGCGACCCCGGCAGCGAAGCCCGGCGTACTCCGCTTCCCGACGTGGGAGAAGAACGCATCGGTCTACAACGTGGTGCGTGCCGAGATGGCGGCCGCGCTCGTTCCTGCGGTCTCCCCCGAGCCGTACGACGGACCGCCGAGAGCGATCTCGCCACGCAGACCGGCGCGGTAGCGCTAGACGGCGCGGTACGTACCAACGACCACCGAGTAGGTGACACTGACCGGCTCGGCAAGTTCCCGCACGCTGTCCTCAAGCGTCGTGCCTTTCGCGTGCCAGGCGCTTGGACCCATGCCGGCGACTGCTACGGCGTCATCGTGCGAAAGCGGCATGACGCCCTCGACGTCGACTGAGTCGACGCGCTCGAAGCGTGAGCCGAGCTGCTCTTCGAGCCGCTGCGCCTTGTCCTCGTCGACACTGAGCAGCCCGAGCGGGGCGATCAGTTCCTGCAGGTGCCTCACAGACGGTGTAACGATCACGAGCACGCCGCCGGGTCGCAAGATCCGGGCGAACTCCCCCGCATTCCGCGGCGCGAACACGTTGAGCACCGCGGCAGCGGCAGCGGTCGCAACCGGCAGCGCGCGCCAGGCATCGCATACCGCGGCGTCCATTCTGGGATGGGCGCGTGCCGCCCGGCGCATGGCGAACTTCGAGATATCGAGCGCGAGACCCGTGTGTTCGGTGAGCCGGTCGAGCACATCGGCGAGGTAGTAGCCGGTGCCTGCGCCGACATCGACGACGCAGCCGGGGGCGTCGCCGACGGCACCCGCGACCGCAGCGGCGACCTCGTCCGCGATCGGCGCGTAGTGACCCTGGCCGAGGAACGCCACGCGCGCGTCCGTCATCGCCTGCGTGTCCGCAGTTCCCGTGTGCGCGTCACCCATGAGAAGGCTCACGTATCCGTGCCGCGCGATGTCGAACGCATGACCGGACGTGCACGAGAGCGAACCCTCGTCACCCGTCAGGGCTGCGCCGCACTGCGGGCACGCGAGAATGCCTACGGTATCCGCACGCACGCCTTAACCGACTTCGTGGCAGTCGGGGCACCGGGCTTCGTAGTAGTCCGCGCCACCAACGAGCACGGTTGGCGAGTCCTTCGATGCCGGCTTGCCGTCGACGAGGCGCTGCGTGCGCGTCGCGACACCGTGGCAGCGCTGGCAGATGGCTGTGAGCATCGAGATCTCGTCGGCGAGCGCCATGATGACCGGCATGACGCCGAACGGCTCGCCGCGGAAGTCCTGATTGAGCCCGGTGACGTAGAGCAACCGACCCTGCTCAAGTAAGTCGCGCACGACCGGCACGAGCCCGTCGCCGAAGAACTGCGCTTCTTCGATCGCGACCACCTTACAGTCGTCGCACCCTATCTCCGATGGGTCGGAGACGACGATTGCCTCCATCTCGGTGCCGAGACGGGAGCGTGCTTTCGTGCCGTCACGCGTATCAACCGAGTGTTTGTAGATCACGATCGAGTCACCGATGACCTGGTGACGTGAGAGAAGGCGGATGAGTTCGCCGGTCTTGCCGCTGCTCATGCAGCCGGCGATGACGTGCAGACGACCCTTCTTGCCGGTCACGTTGCCTCCCTTGATGCGGCGTCCACTCCTCAAGGATACCGCGTCGAACCTCGCGCTGCCGATGCAGTATCATCATGTTAGGAGGTACCGCGTGTTCATTCTCGGCCTCATCCAGAACATCGGCCTGCTAATCACGCTGAGCGTGGTGCAGCAGCTTATCATTCGCCGTTGGCGGCGCCGCAGCACCGAACATCGCATCCTGTCAGGGCTTCTCTACGGCAGCGTTGCGATCATCGGCATGATGACCCCTGTGCAAGTCGCTCCGGGCATCTTCTTCGACGGCCGATCGATCGTGCTCGGCATCGCCGGTCTCTTCGGTGGCCCCATCGTGGCCGGAATCGCGGTCGTTATGGCGGGCGGGTACCGGCTCTATCTGGGCGGCGGGGGCGTTGTCATGGGCACCCTGGTCGCCGCCGAGTCGGGACTCATCGGCGTGGTCCTCTATTACCTGAGGCGCCGCAACGCGGCTCTGGTGAATCTCCCCCGCCTGTGGATTTTCGGCTTCATCATCCACGCCGTGATGGTCGCCCTCACGCTGACGCTTCCGGCGGCGAGCCGCGTGGACACCTTCCGCCAGATAGTCATTCCCGTGCTGCTCATCTACCCGATCGCGACCGTACTCGTCGGGAGGCTCCTTCTCGACCAGGAGGAACGCGCCAAGTCAGAGCAGGCGCTCCGTGATAACGAGGAGCACTACCGCTTCTTGGCCGAGAACATGGTCGAGTTCATGTGGACGACGGATCTCGACACCGTTTACACCTACCTCAATCCCGCCATCCTGCAGCTGAGCGGCTACACCGCCGAGGAGCTGATTGGTACGCCCGCCACCGATTACTACACTCCTGAGAGCCAGGCAATCATCGGCTCGGTCATCCGCTTGGCGCTCGAGAGTCTCCCCGATCTTCCGGCCATGACGATCGTAATCGACCTGATAACCAAAGACGGACGTCAGGTGCCGACGGAGGCATCGGCCGTCGTCATCGTCAACGAGGCCGGTCAGCCGATCGGCATCCAGGGCACTACGCGCGACATCACCGAACGCAAGCGTGCTGAAGCCGAGATCCTGCGTCTCAACGAATCGCTGGAGAAGACAGTCGATGAGCGCACCGAGGAGCTGCAGGCGACCAACCAGGAGCTCGAGCTTGCAAACGAAAGCCTCGCCGAGGCCAACGAGGCCAAGACGCGCTTCGTGCGCGCGATGAGCCACGAACTGCGCACGCCGCTCAATTCAATCATCGGCTTCTCGGACATTCTCGACAAAGGCCTCGCGGGAGATCTCAACGAAGAACAGCACCGGCAGATCGAGATGATCAACCACTCCGGACGACACCTGCTCGACCTGGTGAACGACATCCTCGACCTGTCGCGCATCGAGGCGAACCGGCTCGAGTACCTGTATGAGCGCATCGATGTCGCCGCCCTCGTGCGTGCCGCGCTCGACACGATCGCGCCGGACGCTGAGGCCAAGGGTCTGTCGGTCGTGCTCAACATGTCCGAACCGGACATCGAACTCCTTTCGGACGCGCGCAAGGTCACACAGATCCTCCTGAACCTCCTGAGCAACGCGGTGAAGTTCACGTCCGCGGGCACGATCACCGTTACCGCGCGCCGGCCGGCAAGCGGCATCGGCTTGACGACGTTCGAGGTCAAAGACAGCGGGCCCGGAATCGCTCCCGACCGCCTGGAGGCCGTCTTCGGCGAGTTCGTGCAGGCCGGTGGCGACGGCTACTCGCCGCAGGAGGGAACCGGCCTCGGTCTCGCGATCTCGCGCGGGCTCGCGCTGCGCCTTGGCGGCCTCCTCACACTGAAGAGCACCGTGGGCGTAGGCTCTACCTTCACGCTATCGCTGCCGGATCAGCCGCTCACGAACGCTGACTAACCGGCTGCCACCCCGCGGATGACGTCGGCCACGAACCGGGCCGCCTCGGCGATCTTATCCGGATCCGCGAGGTCGATCGTGTCGCGCTCGGAGTGTGCATAGTTGGCCATGAAGCCGGCGATGTCCGCCGTGGCGATCGCGATTGCCGGTCGCCCGTAGATGCCGAAAATGGCGTGGTCGCTCTGAAACCACTGCGGGCCTTCGGCAAACGCCGAGCGCGCGCTCGTCGCATCGCGGACGATCCGCTCGATATCCGGAGGACAGCTGTAGAGCGACACGTGCGTGTCCGCTCCTGCAAGCCCCGCGTCATCGATGTTGATGCCGAGGATGATGTCGTCCATCCGGCCCTCGTTCGCCGCGACCCACAGCATCTCGCCGGGATTCGCGTAGTTGTCCTCGCCGTTGAGTGGGACGATCTCGATTGCCGGCCCGTTCCCGTAATCAGCCAGCATCTCAGCCACGCCGAGGAGAACCGCGACGCCACTGGCGTTGTCGAGCGCGCCGGGTGAGCCCTTGCGGCTGTCGATGTGCGCGAACACGACGATGCGCCCGGGTGCGTCGCCGACAAGGGTCGCGACGACATGCTCTGCGGTCGCCGGGACCCGGCGCGAGTCGATCCTGACGCTCACTACCGCGCCCGCGTGCGCGAGCAGCCGCACTCCCTCGATGTCGGTCATGTATGCGTTCGGGACGTCGAGGTCGCCGTCCTCGAAGAGCGGGAACGGGTACTGGCTGCCGACCATCTCCGGGTCGCGACCGGTTGCCGCAATCACTGCAGCCGGTGCGAACGCTTCGAGTGCGCGCACGATGCGCCGGTGGCTGTCGGGATTGTAGAAGGTGAAGTTCTTCGGCATGATCTGCGCCCGGGCGATGTCGCCGTGCAGCAGCACGATCTTGCCGCGAACAGACTCCGACTCGAGGTCGTCGACACGGGTCACGCCGACGAGCTCGGCCCGCGTGTCGGCCGGAAGCGAGTACGGCCCGGTCTCGACGACGAACTGCTCGCCACCCGCGTCGATGACCGACGTGCCGTACTCCCACTCGATGCAGTCGAAGGTGGCGCGGGAGACGTCGAAGCCTGTGGCGGCGAGGCGCCCGGCGACCAGCGCGGTCGCGGCACGGTTGCCCGGACTACCGACATGCCGGTCGGGATGCCCTGTCAGGTCGTGCAGCCAGCCCTCGGCCTGCGCCGACAGCGTGTCGCTCATGTTTGTCCTCCCGCTACGTCGCGTTACCAGCCCCCGCTGGCTCCCCCGCCGCCGGAGTTGCCACCACCGAAACCGCCACCGCCGAAGCTCCCGCCACCGCTACTGCTGCCGGAGTCGTCGTCGGAGTCATGCCACGTGCTTGAGCTGGTGCCGACCGGCGGAACGGGAATCCCGGGTACGCCCGGGACCCCACCCTTCTTCGCATATTTGCCGAGGTAGTAGATACCGGTGCCAATGGCGATCATGATCGCTGCCAAGACGAGCAACACAACGAGCCAGCTTCCGCCCGAGGGGGCCTTGGCACCGGGGACGTACGCCTCGTACTCCTCGGCAACGACACCGGCGATCGCGGCGTGACCCGCCTCGATACCGTCGGCAATGTCTCCTGCCTTGAACTTGGGCGTCATGATCGAGTCGATAATCGAGCCGGCTTTCGAGTCCGGCAGCGCGCCTTCAAGCCCGTAGCCGACCTCGATACGCATCCGGCGCTCGGCCATGGCAACGAGCAGCAGCACGCCGTTGTCTTCGTCCTTCGCGCCGATTCCGAGCTTCTCGAAGCGCTCCTCGGCATATTCTTCGATCGTGAGTCCGCCGAGCGAGGCCACCGTCACGACGGCGATCTCGGCCCCCGGCGTCGCAGATTCAATCTCCGAGGAGAGCTTCTCGATGCGAGCTTCGACATCGGCCGGGATGACGTTCGCCTCATCGAGCACGTATGTGCCCGCAAACGCCTGCGCAGGCGCGAGCACGAGAACAAACGCCAGTGCGAGAGCCGTGCGGATGAGTCCGGTTGTGCGTCTCGGGCGCATCGCTACGGGGTGGTGAAGTTGACGTCCGGCGTGGCCTTGTCGGACTCGGAGATCTCGTAGAACTCCGCAGGCTGGAAGCCGAACATCGGGGCGATGATGTTGTTGGGGAAGCGACGCACCTCGACGTTGAAGACCTGTACTGTCTCGTTGTAGTCCTTGCGGGCGACCGCGATACGGTTCTCGGTGCCCGTCAGCTCGAACATGAGGTCGCGGAAGGTCTGGTCGCTCTTGAGATCGGGGTAGTTCTCCACGATCACGAGGAGCCGCCCGAGTGCGCCGGTGAGGGCAGCATCCGCCTCGGCGGCCTCGGCGGGGGTCTTCGCACCGCCCATGAGCGCACGGGCGTTGGCGATCTCCGTCATGATGCTCTTCTCCTGAGCGGCGAATCCCTTGACGGTCTCGACCAGGTTAGGGATGAGGTCCGCTCGGCGCTTGAGCTGGTTGTCGATCTGGGCCCACTTGCCTTTGACATCCTGGTCCATTGTCACAAGCCCGTTATACGTGCCGACGAGCGACGAGGCGATAATCAGGACAACGACGACGATTGCAGCGATGATCCCTACTGACTTCTTCACTGAAGACTCCTCCCGGACCTTGCAGGCCATACCGCCAGAATACAGCCGGGACGCAGCGTGCGCCACAGAACATTCCGACTCGACACCGGTTGACGGTGGTTTCCTCCGCCTGTATGGTTAGCACCGCTAACTATTAGAGAGGCGAACCATGTTCTTCATGCACCACGATGAAATCGCCGAGACGGACCTTACACAGCGACAACGCGTGGCTCGCGAAACCGCTCGGACCATCCCTCGCATCATGGGCACGCTTTCGGCCGGATTCCGGGAGTCCGGTGAGGGTATCCACCCGTCGCAACTTCGCACGCTCATGATGATGCACGGCGGCGCGGTCAGCCCGAGCGAGCTCGCGGACACAATGGAAGTCTCCCTCCCAACGATCTCCAAGTCCCTCGCAGGTCTCGAACGCCGCGGCTGGATCGAGCGCACGGCCGACGCATCCGACCGCAGACGAGTTCTCCTCGGCATGACCGAGGAGGGACGCACGAAGATGCGCGAGTCCTTTGATGCCGGCATCGTGCAACTTGAGGCCGCGCTTTCCTCGGCAAGCGATGAAGAACTCGATCGGATCGAGGCCGGGCTCGAGAGCCTGCACGCTGTGTTCACACGATCGATGCCGGAACACCACCACAAGGGTCGGCACTGCCGTCGCCCGGAGAAAGGGAGCGACCAGAACCAATGATCCAACTCCTGACGAAGTACCTCAAGCCGTACAAGTGGCAAGTCGCGCTTGTGTCGATGCTCGTTCTCGCGCAGTCGATCGCCAACCTCTACCTGCCGGAACTGAATGCGGACATCATCAATAATGGTGTGGCCAAGGGAGACACCGCGTACATCATGAAGATCGGTGGCTTCATGCTGCTGGTCACGCTTCTGCTTGGCGTGACGTCGATTATCTCCGTGTACTGGGGTTCCAAGACCGCCATGGGATTCGGGCGCGACCTGCGCCATTCGATCTTCCGACGCGTGGAGAGCTTCTCGCTTGCCGAGGTCAACACCTTCGGCCCGCCGTCGCTCATCACTCGCAACACCAACGACGTGCAGCAGGTCCAGATGCTCGTGCTGCTCGGCCTCAACATGATGCTGGCCGCACCGATCATGTCAATCGGCGGCGTCATCATGGCGCTGCGCCAGGACGTGCCACTCTCGGGACTGCTCGTAGTCATCATCCCGCTTATGGCGGTTATCATCGGCAGCCTCATGCGCAAGGCGCTGCCGCTCTTCAAAGCCATGCAGGTCAAGATCGACCGTGTGAACCAGGTCATGCGCGAGAAGCTCGCCGGCATCCGCGTCATCCGCGCGTTCGTTCGCAGCGACTACGAGGAAGCGCGCTTCGATGTGGCGAACCTCGACCTCACCGACACGTCACTCAAGGTCGGGCGTCTCTTCGCCATCATGATCCCGTCGGTCATGGCGATCTTCAACCTGTCCCTCGTGGCTGTC
>JBBQIR010000038.1:0-20835 GCA_038325105.1 Coriobacteriia bacterium | reverse complement strand
TGAGGCAGGCGAAGGAGGCTGAAAGCCGACGAATACCGCTCTTTCCCCTGGGAGAAAACGTCCATCTAGCAGGGATTCTTTGCAATAAGTCTGGCAGCGTCGAACGCCGTCATTGTTTTGCACTAACTCTGTCAATCAACCTCCGACGCGGGTTAGGAAAACTCGAGCTGGCTACAGCGGGCGATAGTCCGGGATGATTGACTCCAACAGACGCCTGATCTCACCCATCGACCGCTCGGTGCCAGCGTCGACCAGCTGGTCGACGAGCGCTCGCAATGGCGCGTCCGCATCGTTCGGAATCACGTTGACGGCCATGACCTTGTCAGCAGATGTGGGCAGGAGGCGCTCGGCGCGCGTGGTGAGCGTCTCGTGCATCTTCTCGGCGGGTCGCAGACCGATGAACTCGATGGGGACCTTGATCCCGCTGAGCGAGATCATCTTTGATGCCAGATCGATGATCTTCACGGGCACGCCCATGTCCAAGACGTAGAGGTGGCCGTTGGCGTTAAGGGCCTGCGCTTGCAAGACGAGCAGGCTGGCCTCGGAGATGGTCATGAAGTAGCGGGTGACATCGGGGTGTGTGACCTGCAGTGGTTGGCGGTTGCGGAGGCGCGTTTCGAAGATGGGCACCACGCTTCCGCGACTACCGAGCACGTTCCCGAAGCGGACCACGCACACCGGAACGCCCTTTCGGCATGCCGCAAACGCGAGTTTCTCCGCGACCGCTTTGGTAACGCCCATGACGTTGGTGGGTTCGACGGCCTTGTCGGTGGAGATGAGAACGAACCGCTCGGGCTTGAACCGCTCACACGCCTCGAGGACATTGAGCGTCCCGAGTATGTTGGTGAGCACCGCCTCGTCGGGGGCGAGCTCCATCAGCGGCACGTGCTTGTACGCCGCTGCGTGGATGACCAGGTGCGGGCGGTGCTCGGCGAAGACGCTCTGGAGTTTGTCCGCGTTGCGTAGGTTGCAGATCGCCATGACGGGCCGGTTGGGCTTGTCTCCGCGAAGCTCGAGGTACGTCTCGTACAATCGCGACTCGTCCACATCCAGCAAGACGAGGCGGCGCGGCCCGAAGCGCAGCGCCTGTCTGGCGAGCTCGGAGCCGATCGATCCCGCCGCGCCCGTGATAAGCACCACACGGTCAGTGATGGTATGCGCGACCTGGCTGAAGTCGAGTGCGACAGAGTCCCGACCGAGCAGGTCCTCGGCTGCGACGCGCCTGAATGTACGGGTGTCGAATTCACCGGAGACCTGTGAGAGCGAAGGCGCGATGCGTGTAGGCAGGTTCGAGGCCGCGCAGACGTCGAGGATCCGGCGCCGCTGGGAGATGGTAGCTGACGGCATCGCGACGTAGATTTCGTCGACATCCAAACGCACGGCATGCTCGGCCAGCGTCTCGATCGGCCCGAAGATCGGTACGCCTCGAAGGACCCGACCGACCTTGGCTGGGTCGTCATCCACGAAGCCGACCACCTTCAGACTGTACTCCGGGTGTACCTCGACATCGAGCAACATGATCAATCCCGCGTCGCCCGCACCGACCACCAGGGCGCGCGTTGCGCCGAGCGGTGCTGCGGCCCTGGCCTGCACATAAGCGCTGAAGCGACCGAATGCTCGCAGGCCGGTCGAGCCAACCAGAACGAACACCGCCATCAGCGCGAGTACTCCAAGGGGGGCGTAGCGCCCTCCGGTGTTGGTTCGGATCGATAACGTCAGGACGATGAGGATCGCGGTGCACGCCGCAATGCTCGCCACGAGACGTACGTAGGTGTCCACGCCGGCGTAACGCCACATGTGCCGGTAGAGCCCGACCAGTGTGAACGCCGTGACGAACATCAGCATGGCGACGGCGGACGCGATCCCGATGTTGACTCGGAACTCCGGCAGCACGTCGCCGCCGAATCGCGCCCAGTACGCGAGCAAGACTGAGACGAAGACGATCAGCGCATCCAGCGCCCCGTACAGCAGCTGCTGCAGCCACGCCGGGTGGCTGGAATAGGGCCTGTATGAATCACCGAGCGGCGGGGTCATCTGGTCGCTTTCGTCATGACGTGTTCGAGGGCTGTGCACACGTCGCGTATGTCGTTCGCCTCAAGGGTCGGATGTACTAGCCATGCGAGAGCGGTATCACCGAGTTCGCGCGCGACGGGTAGCCTGTTTGTGGGGCTGAGCCCCGCAAGGTCGAAAGACCTCTCAAGGTAGATCTCGGAACACGTGCCAACGCCGCACGGAATCCCCTCCGCCACGATAGCACGTGCGATTCGATCGCGGTCCCATCCGTCTGACAGGTTCTCGGGGACGATGAACCCATACAGCCGATAGTAGGCATGGCGCATATGCTCAGGTGCGTCCGGCACGCGGATTGCGGAGAAGGTCGACAGGCAGTCTGCGATCGCATGAGCGTTCCCTGTGCGCTGCGATATCCATCCGCCGACCTTCGGCAGTGCGGCCAGGCCGATTGCCGACTGCATCTCGGTCATCCGCCAGTTGCTGCCGACGGTGTCGTGCAGCCAACGGAAGGCCGTGCTGTCATGCGGTGCCGCACCGCGCACCTTGGCGAAGGACTTGCCATGGTCCTTCATGGCCCAGGCCGCATCGCGCAGCGCTTCTGAGGAGGTGACCAGCATGCCACCCTCGCCGCCGGTGGTCATGATCTTGTCCTGGCAGAACGAGAACGCGCCAATATCGCCGATGGTGCCGACGTGTCGGCCCCTGTAGGTGGCCCCAAGGGCCTGCGCGCAGTCCTCGATGACGAACAGGTCGCTTCTTCGAGCCAGGTCCATGATTGGATCCATCTCGCACGGCCGGCCGCCGAGATGTACGACGATGACGCCCCTGGTGCGTGATGTGATCGCGGCCGCGATGGTCGATGCGGTGACGTTCTGGCTATCTCGGTCGATATCGGCGAATACGGGGCGGCCACCGTGAAGCACCACCGCGTTCGCTGTCGCGACGAACGTCCGAGAGGGGACGATGACCTCGTCACCGGGCTGGAGGCCGAGTGCGATGAGCGCGGCTTCTAGAGCAACTGTGCCGTTGGAGAGTGCGATCGCGTGAGGCACCCCGACGAACTCGGCGAAGGCCACCTCAAGCCGATGTCCGGCGTCGCCGGTCCAGTAGTTGACGCGACCGGATCGCAGGACGTCCGTCGCGGCCTGAATCTCATCCGGAGCGAACTGAGGCCACGGCGGCATCGGCGTGGTTCGCACTGGAGCGCCGCCGTCGAGCGCGAGGATGGTGTCATCCATCTGTACTGGTCCTGTCGGGGAGAGGCACGGCTGGTACGCCCGCGACAGTGCTGCCAGATGCGACATCGGTCGTGACCACAGCACCTGCACCGCACGTTACCCGATCACCAATGGTCACGCCGGGCAGGAGAACCGAGTTGGTTCCACACAAGCAGTGGCTCCCAACTCGTGCTGCGCCACCAAGCCGGACCCCCGAGGCCAAGTGCGAGTACGCGCCTACCGCGCAGTCGTGGGCGACGTACGCCGCGACGTTGATGAGGGCACCGATTTCGACGCTTGCCCGTGCACTGACTACTGCGTTGTTCATGACGAGCACGCCCGGACCGAGCGTGGCGAAAGGGCTGACAAATGCCGAGGGGTGGACCAGGGTCGGGAAGTCCACGTCCGCGCCCAGAAGTGAGACACATTTCGATCTGGCTGTGCCGTCCCCTATGGCGACTACGGCGGCATCGAAGGAAAGAGTGTCAAGAGAGCTGACTACTGGCTTGCCGGTCAGCGTATGGACTGTCTGCGCCATCGCGGCATCAACGAAAGCCACGACTTCGTGGTCCATCAGGGCAAGCATGTCCGCGACTTCGCATGAGAAGCCGCCCGCGCCTATAACTACGAATCGCATCGGATGCTACGAGTCTCCGCTCTTGCTGCCCTCGAACCTGGGCATGGTCGCTGATCCAGGGTGGGCCACTCCTCGGTGTCTGAACACGACGGTGACGGTCTTGAGCATGATGCCCGCATCCATCAAGAGCGAGTGACGGTCAACGTATTGGACGTCGAGGCCGAGGCGCTCCTCCCATGACAGGGCGTTACGACCTTCCACCTGCGATAGCCCCGTGATTCCCGGACGGACGTCGTGCCGACGTGCCTGCTCTGCAGTATAGAGCGGCAGGTACTCGGGTAGAAGCGGCCGAGGTCCCACCAGGCTCATCTCTCCTCGGAGGACGTTGAAGAGCTGAGGAAGCTCGTCGAGGCTCGTGTCCCTGAGCAGCATTCCCGCGCGAGTGAGCCGGTCCGCATCGGGTAGCAGCTGTCCGTCTGCATCTCGGACGTTGGACATCGTCCGGAACTTGTAGAGGCGGAAGAGGCGTCCGTGGAGGCCAGCGCGATCCTGCACGAACAGAACCGGTCGCCACATCGTTGCGAGGACGGCCAGGGCTACCAGTATCATCAGCGGCGCGAGAACCACTAGTCCGATGGCCGCGGTCACGACGTCGAAGGCGCGCTTCACGCGCGGACTCCATCGGCGGTCGTGCAGGCAAAGCCGCAAGCCTCGGGCACGTCGGTTCGCTGGTGGCGACGGGAGATTCTCATGGGGACAGGCAGCTCCAGGTCGTAGTCTTCGGGAGGCGGGTTCTCCTCCAAGTCGTTTCGCGTTAAGCGCACCTTCTTCGAGCGCCCGTGTATTCCGATTGTACCTGAAGCCCGTCAGGTTCTCAGCAGGGGAGGCCCACTCGTGCGCCGGTTGCGGGTCGCGTTGCCGCGCATGTCATACGGTTTCTCATACTCGTGCTGTTTCCTCTGGAGGGCAAAGGCACTAGAATACATACACTCGCAGTGCCGGTGTGGAGTCGCCGTCGAGGCGCTATGGACCAGATTGGCGACCGATTCACTCTCGAGCGGCCGGGTTAAGTGCTTTTGGCATACACGTTGAGCAGCCCCGCGGGGTGAGATACAGGGAGGCGCAGGCAAGTATGGAGATCGAAATCGGGCGCGGCAAGACGGCACGGCAGGCGTACGGCTTCGACGACATCGCCATCGTTCCCTCCCGGAGAACGCGCGACCCCCGCAATGTGGATATTCATTGGGAATTCGCCTACCGGGGCACTACATACAGTTTCCCGCTGCCGGTTCTTGCGTCCGCAATGGACGGCGTGGTCGATCCCGAGTTCGCGATCACGATGGGCAAACTCGGAGGTCTCGCCGTCTTGAACCTAGAGGGCATCCAGACGCGCTACGAGGATCCGGCGCCGCATCTTGATGCGATCGCGTCCTTCAACAAAGAAGAGGCGACTCCCCGGATGCAGGAGATCTACGCTGCCGAGGACGTGAAAGCCGAACTCATCACGCAGCGCGTGAAGGAAATCAAGGACACCGGCGTTCTCGCAGCCGCTTCGCTCACCCCGCAAAACGTCGAGCGCTACATCGACGCCGCAATGGCCGGCGGCCTCGACATCCTCGTCATCCAGGGCACGGTCGTCTCGGCCGAGCACGTCTCGACCTACGACAAGCCGCTCGACTTGAACGCGTTCGTCCGAGACCTGCCGATCCCGACCATCATCGGCGGTTGCTGCAGCTACCAGGGCGCGCTTCACCTCATGCGCGCCGGCGCCGTCGGCGTCCTCGTGGGTGTCGGCCCCGGCCACGCATGCACCTCCCGGCGGGTTCTCGGCATCGGTGTTCCGCAGGCGACTGCGATCGCGGATGCTGCGGCTGCGCGCCTGCGCCACATCGATGAGACCGGAACCTACTGCCACGTCATCGCTGACGGCGGCATGCGCACCGGCGGCGACCTCGCCAAGGCGATCGCCTGTGGTGCGGACAGCGTGATGATAGGCTCGCCGCTTGCCTCGGCATCCGAGGCCCCCGGCCGCGGCTTCCACTGGGGTATGGCGACCTTCCATCCCGACCTTCCCCGCGGCACGCGCGTCCAGGCGGGCGTCCGCGGCACCCTCGAGGAGATCCTCGTTGGCCCAGCGCACCAGAACGACGGCACGCTCAACTTGCTCGGCGGCCTTCGCACCTCGATGGCCACGTGCGGCTACGAGAACCTCAAGACGTTCCAGAAGGCCGAGGTCATGGTCGCCCCCTCGCTGCAGACCGAGGGCAAGACCCTCCAGCAGTCCCAGGGCGTGGGAATGGGCCGGTAGGTGCCGGGCGTGAGCTCGTATCACGATGAACAGCCGACCGTCTTCGTCCTCGACTTCGGCGCGCAGTACGCACAGCTGATCGCACGCCGCGTTCGCGAGGCGCGCGTGTACTCCGAGATCGTGCCGTTCGACATCTCGGCCGAGGAAGTCGCGCGCCGCAAGCCGGCGGCAATCATCCTCTCGGGCGGGCCGGCGAGCGTGTACGCCGAGGGCGCGCCGCACATGGACCCGGCTGTGCTCGAGCTCGGAATCCCGATTCTCGGCTTCTGCTACGGCATCCAGGAGATGGCGCTCCATCTCGGCGGCGAGATTCCCAAGACCGACATCGGCGAGTACGGCTTCGCCGAGCTGCAGGTGACGGCTCCCGAGAGCGTGCTCCTCGAGGGCGTGCCCGAGACGTCACAGTGCTGGATGAGCCACCGCGACAGCGTCGGCACCGCGCCGACCGGCTTCTCGGTCACGGCGCGTACCGGCACGACGGCGATCGCCGCGATGGAGGACCCGTCGCGCGGCCTCTATGCGACGCAGTTCCACCCGGAAGTCGCGCACACCGAGTTCGGGCAGCACATCATCCGGAACTTCCTGCACGACATCGCCAAGATCCCGCCGGTGTGGACGATGCTCAACATCATCGACGAGACCGTTGCGCGTGTGCGCGAGCAAGTCGGCACCGACCGCGTCATCTGCGGCCTGTCCGGCGGCGTGGACTCCTCGGTTGTGGCGGCGCTCCTGCATCGCGCGATCGGTGACCAGCTCACCTGCGTGTTCGTGGACCACGGCATGATGCGCCTCGACGAGGCCGAGCAGGTCGTGCGCACGTTCCGCGACCAGTTCCACATCGATCTCATCCACGTCGAGGCCGAGGACCGCTACCTCGAGCTTCTGGCGGGCGTCACCGACCCCGAGCGCAAGCGCCACATCATCGGCGAGGAGTTCTGGCAGGTCTTCTTCGAAGAGGCCACCAGGCTCGAAGGCGTGAAGTGGCTCGCGCAGGGGACGCTCTACCCCGACGTCATCGAGAGCGGCAACAAGACGGCCGCCAAGATCAAAAGCCACCACAACCTCATCCCGTTCCCGGCAGGCGTGCACTTCGACCTCATCGAGCCGCTCAAGGCGCTCTTCAAAGACGAGGTCCGCGCCGTAGGCTCCGAACTTGGCCTACCCGATGAGATCGTGCACCGGCAGCCGTTCCCGGGTCCCGGACTCGCGGTGCGCATCATCGGCGATATCACCCGGGAGAAGCTCGACACGCTCCGCAGCGCCGACGCCATCATCCGCGAGGAGATCGGCGAGTGGGACACCGAGCGCAGCGTCTGGCAGTACTTCGGCGTGCTGCCCGACATCCGCAGCGTCGGCGTCATGGGCGACGAGCGCACGTACGGGCACCCGATTATCATCCGTGCGGTCGCCTCGGCAGATGCGATGACGGCGGATTGGGCGCGTCTGCCGCACGACCTGCTCGCGAAGATGAGCAACCGCATCATCAACGAGGTCGAGGGCATCAACCGCGTGGCATACGACATCACGAGCAAGCCACCAGGCACCATCGAATGGGAATAGCACCGATATGGGACTGACGATGCGCCGGGGAACCGGCGTTTCGTGCACCGGGGGTCGACGCGAGGAGAGCTAAGATGACCGAGGATACGAACGCCCAGGACCAGATTGCGCAGCACCGTGAGCGTATCGACGCGATCGACTGCCAGCTCGTGAAGCTGCTGAACGATCGTGCCGCCGAGTCGCTCGCGATCCGCGGGCTCAAGCCGGCTGTACACTGGGGACTCTACGATCCCAAGCGCGAGGAAGAGATATTCGCCAACCTCGCCACGTGCAATGAGGGCCCGCTCTACGGCGACAATCTCCGCGAGATCTACGAGGCGATTCTTCACGTCATGAAGGAGCTGAGGGGCTGATGGGCACCGACGTCGAAGTCCCGACGCCGACGGTCGAACGCGACGGGGCGATCACGCTCATCGCGGGGCCGTGCTCGGTCGAGAGCCGCGACCAGATGCACGAGGTGGCGGCCACACTCGCCGACCTCGGCATCAAGGTCATGCGTGGCGGCGCGTACAAGCCGAGGTCGTCGCCCTTCTCGTTCCAGGGTCTTGAGGAGAAGGGGCTCGAACTCCTTCGGGACGCCGCCGATGCCTACGGGCTCCTTGTGGTGACCGAAGTCACCGACTCCGCCAATGCCGAGAAGATCGCCGCGTACGCCGATATCCTTCAGATCGGCACGCGCAACATGGCCAACTTCAGCCTGCTCAAGAAAGTCGGTCAGGTGACTGCAGAGTCGCACAAACCGGTCGTATTCAAGCGGGGCATGGCGGCCACCATCGAAGAGTGGCTGCAGGCGAGCAACTACATCACGATGTTCGGCAACGAAAACGTGATCTTGTGCGAGCGTGGTATTCGTACGTTTGAGACCGCATACCGGTTCACGCTCGACATCACCGCCGTGCCAGTGGTCAAGAGCCTGTCCCTGCTGCCGATCATCGTGGATGTGTCGCATCCCGCAGGCCGAGCGGACCTTGTTCCGGCGCTGTCACGTGCAGCGATAGCCGTTGGCGCCGACGGTATTATGGTCGAAGTGCACCCAAACCCCCGCGAGGCGCTCTGTGACGGGCCTCAGTCGCTCGACCTTCCGGGACTCAGAAGCCTTGTTAATGAACTCGGACCCGTGGCACAATCAATCGGGCGGACACTCGGCTAGGGATTTGCTGCAAAATACCGCCAGGGGTTCGTGTCCTTGGAGGTGGACGTGGTGGCAGAGCCGATGCTCCACAAGTTCTGCGCCCATTGCGGTGCGCAGGGCGAACCGCGACTCGGTTTTTGCGCCGAGTGCGGAGGCCCTGTTTGCTCCAGGTGCGGGAACACGCAGCACGTCATGGGTGAGCACAAGGTCATGCACGACTCGTGTCTCAAGCTTGGCGAGTGCAGCAGCTTCTCTATGATCAAGTTCGTGAAGTAGACGCCGCTTCGCGCTACCGCCAGCCCCTCCTGTGCGTTAGACTAATCACCCTATGACACCCTTCCTCGACGACCTCAACCCGGCGCAACGTGACGCCGTGACCACCACCGAAGGACCGCTCCTCGTGCTGGCTGGCGCCGGTTCGGGCAAGACGCGCGTCCTGACGTACCGCATCGCGCATCTTGTACACGAGAAGCGCGTGTCGCCCTCGGACATCCTCGCTATCACCTTCACCAACAAGGCTGCGGCCGAGATGCGCAGCCGCCTCGAAGACATCGCGGGCCCGGGCGCGCGCTCGATGTGGGTCATGACGTTCCACGCGTTTTGCGTGCGCGTCTTGCGTACCGACGCTCACCGCCTGGGCTACACGCGCAACTTCACCATCTACGATGCCGACGACAGCAAGCGCATGCTCACCTCGGTCATGACTGAGCTTGACCTGGATTCGAAGCGCTATCCGCCGAAGATGATCGCCGGGCATATCTCCTCGGCGAAGAACGAGCTCGTGTTGCCGGGGGCGTACGCGGAGAAGGCCGTCATACCGCCCGAGAAGGCTGCTGCGAAGGTGTACCCGCTCTACGAGGCGCGCCTTCGTGCGGCGAATGCGATGGACTTCGACGACCTGCTCGTGAACGCGTGGCGGGTCTTCAGCGAATGCCCCGAGATCCTCGCGTTCTACCAGGACCGCTTCCGCTACATACACGTCGACGAGTACCAGGACACCAACCATGCCCAGTATTCGATCGTGAACATGCTCGCCGCGAAGCACCGCAACCTCATGGTCGTGGGCGACGACGACCAGTCGATCTACTCGTGGCGCGGTGCCGACATCCGCAACATCCTCGAGTTCGAGCGCGACTACGCGGACACCACCGTGATCAAGCTCGAACAGAACTACCGCTCGACGGCGACCATCCTTGCAGCGGCGAATGCGGTTGTCGCGAACAACGCCGGACGGAAGGCGAAGACGCTCTTCACCGCGAACGTGGGTGGCGAGGCGATCACCCGCTATTTCGCTTCCGACGAGCGTGACGAGGCCCGTTTCGTGGCCGAGGAGGTCGAGCGCCTCCTTCGCGAAGAGCATCGAACCTATTCGGATTTCGCGGTCTTCTACCGCACGAACGCGCAATCACGAGTGCTCGAGGACATCTTCTTGCGGGCAGGCGTGCCGTACCGCCTCGTCGGTGGCACGCGCTTCTTCGAGCGCGCCGAGATCCGCGACGCGATGGCGTGGCTGCGAGCCGCCGTGAACCCGGCGGACATACAGTCGCTGCGGCGGGTCATGGAAAAGCATCCCGGCATCGGCAAGACGACGATCGAGGCGCTCCAGGCCCATGCGTACGAGGATGCGATCACGCTCTCCGAGGCGATCGCGCGCTCTTCGGCCGAGGAATGGATCGGCGGCGCGGCGCGTAAGCGCGTAGATGACCTGGCGGAGGCGCTTGTTGCCGCTCGCACGCTGGAGGCGCCGTCGCTCCGTGAGCGCGTCGAGGGCATCATCGGGCGATCCGGGTTGCTCTCGGTGCTTGCCGCCGAGGGGACCGATGAGGCGCGCGGCCGCGGCGAGAACATTCACGAGTTCTTTGGCGTGGTGGGCGAGTACGACGAGACGCACGAGGACCCCGACGAGCGTACGCTCGAGGCGTTCCTGGAGTGGATCGCGCTCAGGACCGACCTCGATCAGCTCGCCGAGGACGACCATGCGGTCACGCTCATGACGCTCCATACGGCCAAGGGTCTCGAGTACCCGGTCGTCTTCCTCGTGGGGCTTGAGGACGGCATCTTCCCGCACATGAACAACCTCTACGACCCGCAGGGGCTTGAGGAGGAGCGGCGACTCATGTACGTGGGCATCACGCGCGCTCGCGAGCGGCTCTACCTCACCCATGCGGCGTCGCGTCAGATATTCGGCCAGACGCAGTCCAACTGCCCGAGCTGCTTCATCGGGGAGATTCCCGAGGAGCACCTCAAGACCGAGGGCCTCGGCTCCGCTGGCTTCGGCCGTTCGGCTCCGGGCCGCGGCAGGGGCGATCGCGGCGGTTCGATGCGGTGGGGATCCGACCGCACCGAGCGCTCCGATCGCGTGCCGCCTGCAGAAGGCCGCGTCTTTGGCGCGGGCGCCCGTGCACCGCGCAAGGCCGAGGAGAAACTCGAACTTGTGCCGGGCGACATCGTCGAGCACAAGACGTTCGGCCGCGGCACGGTTGTCGAAGTCTCGGGCGACAAGGTGAGCGTGAGCTTCGCCGGACTCGGGACGAAGAACCTCCTTATGGGGTACGCTCCGATACGCAAGGTCCAAGGCTAGCAAACAGCGTCACGAAAGGAGACCGATGGGGCCCATCCTCGTCTTCGGGCACAAGAACCCGGACAACGATTCGATCTGCTCGGCGGTCGCCTACGCACATCTGAAGAACCTTACCGACGCCGAGAACGTGTACCTTCCGGCCCGGCTCGGACCGGTGCCGGTTGAGACGCAGTGGGTCTTCGAGCGGTTCGGCGTTGACCTGCCCGATGAGGTCGCGCACGTGTTCACACGAGTTCGCGACGTCATGACCGAGGACGCCGTGAGCATCTCGCCCGGCGCGACGATGCTCGACGCTGGTCGCCTCATGCGCACGCACGGCGTAAGAGCGCTGCCGGTCGTCGAGGACGGCGCGGTCAAAGGCCTTATCAACGTATCGATCCTCGCTGAGCTCTACATCGACGAGACCGACGTTCGCGGTTTCGAGACGCTCCCGGTGACGGTCGGGCACCTCGCGTCTGCGCTCAGCGGCACCATTCTCGCGGGCGAGCCCGACACGATGTTGTCCGGCGGCGTGCTCATAGGTGCGATGGAGCCCGAGAGCATGCTCGCTCACATCAAGCCCGGTGACACACTCATCGTTGGCGACCGCAAGCGGACGCAGCCGATGGCGCTTGAAGCTGGCGTCGCATGCCTGGTCATTACCGGAGGTTTTGTGCCCGATGAGAGCGTTCTTGCGCTCGCAGCTGGGCGTGGCGCATCGGTTGTATCGACCGCTCACGATACCTACGCTGCGGCGCGTCTCGTGAACCTCTGCCATCCCGTGGGCGGCCTGATGGACACCGCGATGGTGCGCGTGGGACCCGAGATGCTCCTGTCGGAGGTGACCGAGGACCTTGTGGAGTCTCCGCACCGCGAGGCCGTGGTCATCGACGATGATGGTGCGCTTGCCGGCATCATCACCCGCACGAACCTCGCGCGTGGTCAGAAGCGTCGCGTCATCCTTGTCGACCACAACGAACTTTCGCAGTCGGCGCCCGGTGTTGCCGAGGCGGCCGTGCTCGAGATCATCGACCACCACCGCGTCGGTGACGTACAGACAGCCGCGCCGATCCTGTTCATGAACATGCCGGTCGGCTCGACTGCGACGATCGTGGCCGAGCGGTACCGCGAGGCTGGCGTTGAGCCACCGCACTCGATGGCAGGGCTGCTCCTCTCGGCGCTGCTGACGGATACCGTGCTGCTCAAGTCGCCGACGACGACTGATACCGATCGTGCGGTCGCGGCGCGGCTTGCCTCGGCACTCGAGGTCGATGCGGTCGAGTTCGGCATGGAGATGTTCCGCGCGAGGTCCTCGGGCAGGGTCTTCTCGGCCACCGAGGCAGTGCGCGCTGACCTCAAGGAGTACCGCAGTGGCGACGCGCTCATCGCGATCGCGCAGATCGAGACGGTCGACATCGAGGAGGTGCTCGCTCACCGCGCTGAGGTCGTCGAGACGATGACGGCGCTTCAAGAGGCGCGCGGCTACGACCTCATCATGCTCATGATCACTGACGTTGTCCGAGAAGGCAGCGAGATCGTCGCAGTCGGCCGCACGCGCCTCGCCGAGCGCGCGCTCGACATCGACTTCTCGTCGGGTTCGGCGTGGATGGACGGCGTTCTGTCTCGGAAGAAGCAGGTCGCAGCACCGATGCTGGAAACCGCGGGGGGCTAGACGATGCCGATGACGCTTGGACGAAGAGACTCCTGGCGTCGCGACACGCGCCCCGGCGCGCTCGTGATCCTGTCCGGACTTGCGATTGTCGGTTTCGCTGCGCTTTGGGCGATGCTCGTGTTCCTGCCGGACCTCGTGGCGTTCGACCGCAGCCTTTCCGCCGCGATTCGCGCGCTGGCGAACCCCATGAACGACACGATCGCCGTCGCGTTCACCACACTCGGCGGGACCACCATCATGTCGATGCTGACGCTCGCGGTCTGCGCGTGGTTCCTCTGGCGCCGTATGCGTCCCGAGGCGATTCTACTGCTGGGCACGATGGTGTTCGGACCGCTCCTCGGCGAGATCATCAAACCGATCGCTGGCCGCTTGCGCCCGGCCCTCGAGTACGCCCGGATTCCCCAGCCGACGACCTTCAGTTTCCCGTCCGGTCACGCGCTCGGCGCGTTCCTGTTCTTCGGCACGCTCGTGTTCCTCGTGCTGACGGTCGAGGAGGGTCTGCGGCTCCGGGACAAGATACTCATCTCGGGCGTCTGCATCGCGATCATCGTCGCCGTTTCGCTCTCCCGTGTGTACCTCGGGGTCCACTATCTCGGCGACATCTTCGGGAGCTGGTTGCTCGGCAGCGCCATCATGACGACAACGACCGGCGTCTACATCCTCAAGACGAGCATCAGCAAGCGCGACTCCTAGCGCGCACGGGGCAGCGTAATGGTCACGGTCGTGCCGGAGCCGGGCCGCGATTCGATTTCCGCAGTTCCACCCGCACGCTCGACGACGTGTCGCACGAGCGCCAACCCGAGACCAGTCCCGCCGCTGTCTCGCGTGCGCGACCTGTCGACCCGGTAGAACCGCTCGAAGACCCGCGGCAAGTCCTTGGCCGGTATGCCGAGCCCGGTGTCCGTCACCTCGACCGCAATGGTGGTATCCGCCGCCGAGAGCGCGACGCGCACGCCGCCGGTCTCGGTGTAAGCGATGGCGTTCGCGAGCAGGTTGTCGAGCGCGACGGCAACGTCGGTCGCGTCGGCGGTCGCGTAGACGTCGATGCCTTCGGTCGCAGAGAAGTCGGCGTCGAGCGTGAGCCCGCGAGCGTTGGCGGCGCGACGGTGGGCCGAGAGCGTGAGGTCGATCGCCTGGCGCATATCGGTAACACCGTCTGCGGGCGACGTGCTCTCCAGTCTGGACAAGTCGAGCAAGTCGAGCACGAGCTGCCGCAGTCGTGCGGCCTCTGCCGCGATCTGCCCGAGGAACGCAAGCGCCTGCCCGGTGTCGCCGTCGGCAGCTGCGTGCGAGGCGGACTCAGCCAGAAGCAGGATACCCGTGGTCGGCGTCTTGAGTTCGTGAGAGGCGTTGGCGACGAAGTCCCGGCGCATGCTTTCCAGTCGCATGCGGTCGGTCACATCCGAAATCACCACCAGGTGACGTGCGGTTCCCTCGGCGGCGTCGAGTGGCACCACGACCAGGCGGAAGTAGCGCTGCAGGGGGTCGGGACCGAGTTCGCGCACGGTGCCGCCGCTTCCGCCGATCGCCTCGGCAATCGCAGAGGTAAGTGATGCCGGCAGACCAGCCAGAGTGATGTCACGATCCCGGATCTCGGTGACGGTAGTCCGGAATATCGTCGTTGTCGCTCGGTTCACCAGGCGAACGTGCGAGCCGTCGAGCAGCAGTACCGCGTCGTCCAGACCATCGAGCACCGTGCGGAGGTTGCGCTGCTCGCTCTCGAGATCGCCGATGCGGGCACGCATCTGCGTGCGCAGGTCTGCAAGGGCCACCGAGAGCGGCTCGAGCGCACCCTGCTCGCCTTGCACGTTCGACGTCAGGTCGCCTGCGGCCATCGCGCAGGCAGCGTCGGCGAGTCGCTCTACCGGGCGCGCCGTGCTCGTCGCGGAGCGGACCGCGACCATCAGCGCGAGGACGACCGAGAGAGCGAGGAGCAGGAGGCCCGTCCTGCGCGCATCGGCGGAGAGCTCGCTGATCTTGGCGAGCGACTCCGAGACGCGAAGTGCCACGCGCTCGCCGTCGTAGGTTGCGGGGACAGCGACGTACATCTGCTCAACGCCCTGCGTGGCCGAGCGACGAACGTCCCGGCCGACATCGCCGGCGAGCGCAGCGATGATCTCCGGCCGGTCACCGTGATAGCCCATCGCCGCAGGGTCCTCCATCGAGTCCGCGAGTACGGTGCCATCGGCCGTAACGACCGTCATCCGTAGATCGGTGCGAGCGACCAGGCGGCTGACCGTCAACTCGGGCGTTGCCGACGACTCGGCGACAACGAGCACGCCTGCCTGCGCGACGCTTTGCAGGTGCGCCTGCTGCTGCTCGATGACAGCGTCGGTGAGCGGTCCGTAGAGGCTCCACGCCCATGCCCCTGCGATTACGGCGACGACGGCGACGTAGCCGAACACGAGCCTGAGCCGGTATGAGTCGATCCTTCGTGTTCGGTGAGTCATGACGATTTGTCGCCGACCTTCGGTATCGCCTCGAAGCGGTAGCCGACACCGTGGACGGTGTGCACGTATACGAATGCCGAGGGTTCCTCAACAGCCTGTCGTAGGCGCCGGATGTGGACGTCGATGGTGCGAGACGACGGCAGGAAGTCGTAGCCCCACACCTCGCTCGCGAGCCGTTGGCGCGACATGAGCAGACCGGGATGCGAGGCGAGCGCGACCAGGAGCTGGAACTCCTTGAGCCGCAGGCGGGCGGGTGTTCCCGCGACTGTTGCACGGACTTGTCCCGGTTCGATCACCAGGTCACCCGTTTCGATGATCGTCTCTTCCGCGAGTATCTGTCGCTCGCGCACGCGGCGCAGGTTCGCACGAACGCGGGCGAGCATCTCCTCCATCGAGAACGGTTTGGTGATGTAGTCGTCGGCACCGGCGTCGAGTCCCCGCACCTTGTCACGCTCCTGGTCGAGCGCGGTGACCATGATGATAGCGACGTCTTTGTCCTTTCGCCGCAACTGTTCGGCAAACTGGTAGCCGTCGATACCGGGGAGCATAAGATCAAGCAGGATGAGGTCGGGTGCCTGTGTGAGCGCGATCTGCAGACCCTCAGGACCCTCGGCGGACGTGAGCGTGTCGAAGCCCGCCCGACGAAGGGCGTAGTCCACTGTCTGACGGATGATCGGGTCGTCCTCAACGATGAGTATCTTCGACACTGTTCCTCCGGTCGGTCGCTCGGGCTACGCGCCCATCATGACGTGGATGTTCCCCTATTCAAATGGATTTAACAAATCTTTCACAATAGTGTGCCCAGGTTTTACAGGCGTGCAACCACTTGGGGTGACCGCCTCCGTACGATAAGCATGTCCGGCAACCGACGCCGGCCGATTCATACAGTCGACACAAGGAGAAGGACCGGTGAAGGTGAAGAAGGTCATGGCGTTCGGTCTGGTCGCCGCTCTGGCATTGGGCGCGTTCGGACTCACGGGTTGTGGCACTAAGGCCGCAGACAGCGGCTCGACCGGTACGACGGAAACGGCTGAGGCCGAGCTAACCGGAACGATCAACATCGAAGGCTCCGACACGCTCGTGAACCTCTCGACAGCATGGTCGCAGGAGTTCATGACCGAGAACCCCGGCGTCATGATCGCCGTCAAGGGCGGTGGCTCGGGTACGGGCATCGCGTCGCTCATCAACAAGACGGTCGATTACGCGAACGCCTCCCGCAAAATGAAGGATGAAGAGACCGAGCAGGCGAAGGCCAACGGTGTGACTCCCGTGGAGCACACTGTTGCACGCGACGGCATCGCGGTCATCGCGCACCCGTCGAATGCAGTGGCGGACCTGACGATCGAGCAGATCGGCAAGATCTACCGCGGCGAGATCAAGAACTGGAAAGAGGTTGGCGGCGCCGATAAGGCGATCGTGATCCTCTCCCGGGACTCTTCCTCTGGCACGTACGAGTACTTCAAGGAAGAGGTCGTCGGCAAGGACAAGAACTACGCATCAAGCGCCAAGCTCCTGCCGTCGACCCAGGCGATCGTCGATGAGACCGCCGCCAACGATGGTGCGATCGGCTACGTGGGCGTGGGCTATGTCGCGCCGAGCATCAAGGTCCTCAAGGTCGAGGGCGTGGCGGCATCCGTTGAGTCCGTGCTGGACGGGACGTACAAGATCAGCCGCGGGTTGTACATGTACAGCAACGGCGAAGTGTCCGGTGCGATGAAGTCCTTCCTTGATTGGATCCTCAGCCCTGCCGGGCAGAAGGTCGTCGAGGACGAGGGCTTCGTCCCCGTCCAGTAGGACGAGCGGCATTCGATGACGGTGAATCCCACCGATATGGCGGGACGGCACCTCGGCCGTGCGACGAGACGTCGCGCGGCCGAGGCCGTTGTCCGTTCGCTCGTTTACGGTGCCGGGCTGCTTTCCATCGTCATCCTCGCGGCTATCGCGGTCTTCCTCTTCATCGAGGCCCGTCGCGGCATGACCGAGGTGGGCCTCGGCACGATGCTGACCAGCACCGCGTGGTTTCCGACCGGGACGCCCAAGATCTTCGGTTTTGTCCCGCTCATCGTCGGATCGCTCTTGGTCACCGCCGTCGCGCTCGTCGTCTTCGTGCCGATCGGTATCGGCGCGGCGGTGTTCATCTCGGAGTTCTCCGCAGGCTGGTTCAAGGAGGCTATGAAGTCGGTCATTGAGTTCATGGCCGCCGTGCCATCTGTCGTCTACGGGTTCCTCGGGGTTGCGGTCCTGATACCGCTGGTGAAAGACACGTTCGGGCTCACGTCGGGTATGACGGCTCTCACCGGCGGTATCGTGCTCGGTGTGATGAGTCTTCCGACCGTGATCTCGATTTCCGAAGACGCACTGCATGCGGTTCCGGACGCCTTGCGTCAGGGCTCGCTTGCGCTTGGCAACACGCGCTGGCAGACCGTCTATAAGGTGGTCGTGCCATCCGCAAGTTCGGGCATCTTCGCCGGGGTCATGCTCGGCCTTGGCCGGGCGATCGGAGAGACGATGGCGGTCCTCATGCTCACGGGAAACGCAGCTGTGATACCCGGCAGCGTATTCGAGTCCGTTCGGACCATGACTGGCACGATCGCAGCCGAGATGGGCGAGGTCGTCTTCGGTGGTCTGCACTACTCGGTGCTGTTCGGAGTGGGTCTCGTGCTGTTCGGGATCACGTTCGCGATCAACTTGGCCGCGGACCTGGTGCTTGAGCGGCAGCGCAAGCGGTGGCGCCGATGAATCCGAGAGGCAGCACCAGAACGGCCCGCGCGCAGCGTGCGCGCCTTGCCGAGGCGGTCATGAAGGTCGTGACAGGTGCCTGCGTTGCACTTGTCATTGGCGCGGCGGTGTTCGTCCTCGGCAAGATCATCGTTGCCGGGTTGCCCGGTATCAGCCTCGATTTCCTGTTCTCGAACCCGGGCATGGGGATGCGCGCAGGCGGCATCTTCCCGGTCATCGTGGGGACGCTGATGCTGGTGACCCTGACGGCCGTGCTCGTGCTGCCGCTCGGGATCATGGCCGGCATCTACCTGTCGGAGTACGCCCCGAAGAATCTCGTCACGCGCATCGTGCGCCTCTCGATTGCGAACATGGCCGGGGTGCCGTCGATCGTCTACGGCCTCTTCGGGCTCGCAGTGTTCGTACTGCTCATGCAGATCGGCAAGTCACTGCTGGCATCCGCGCTCACGCTGACCTGTCTTACACTGCCGGTCATCATCACGACCACCGAGGAGGCGCTGCGGCAGATTCCCGCCGATTTGCGGCAGGCAGCGCTTGCACTCGGTGCTACCCGTTGGCGCGCGATATCGAAGGTCGTGCTCCCGGCCGCGGCGCCCGGGATCGTGACGGGCTCGATCCTTGGCCTCTCTCGTGCGGCAGGTGAGACTGCACCGATCCTCGTGACGGGCGCGGCGTTCTTCTTGCCGACGCTCCCGGACTCGGTTTCGTCCCAGTACATGTCTTTGCCGTATCACCTCTATGTGCTGGCAACACAAGTGCCCAACGTACCCCCCGAGATCACCTGGGGAACCGCATTCGTGCTCGTGGTAGGTGTCAGCGTCGTCAGCATGATCGCTGCGGCCTGGCGCTCGGTCCAAAGAAAGAAGGTCAAGTGGTGATGTCAGCGGTTCTCGAGGAGGTCGCGATGGATGCGCCATTCGCTACGTACGAGCGGGTGCGCCCCTCGGCGACGACGTCTGAAGCGGTCTCAGGCAGTTTTGCGCTTTCGGAGGTTTCTGTCGCGTACGGGAGCGAAACCGTCATCGCGGGAGTGGGCATGCTTATCCCGTCGCGCGCGGTCACAGCGCTCATCGGACCGTCGGGCTGTGGCAAGTCCACGCTTCTTCGTTGTCTCAACCGAATGAACGACGAGTTCGGCAACGTCCGGGTGGGCGGTACGATCACGCTCGACGGACTCGACATCTACCAGAAGGGCGTCGACCCCGTCGACCTCCGGACGCGTGTCGGGCAGGTCTTCCAGCGGCCGAATCCCTTCCCGATGTCGATTTACGACAATGTCGCTTTCGGACCGAGGACCCAGGGTATTCGTAAGCGCGATGACCTGGACGCAATCATCGAATCCGCGCTCAAGGACGCTGCTTTGTGGGACGAAGTCCGGAATCACCTCAAGAAGCACGCGTTCGAGCTTTCGGGTGGCCAGCAGCAGCGTCTCTGCATTGCGCGCGCTCTTGCGACGAAGCCGGAGGTGCTGCTTATGGATGAGCCCGCCTCGGCGCTCGACCCTATCTCGACGCAGCAGATCGAAGACACCATCGCGGAGCTCAAAGACATGGTCACGATCGTAATCGTCACGCACAACATGCAGCAGGCCGCCCGGATCTCGGACCAGACCGCATTCATGCTGCGCGAGTCGATGGATCAGCCGGCACATCTCGTCGAGATGGGTGATACGAAGCGCATGTTCACGAATCCCGAGGACAAGCGCACCGAGTCGTACATCACCGGCCGGTTCGGATAGGGTACCGCGGTCAGCAAGCAGAACGGCCCGCCGGGGGAGGCGGGCCGTTCTCGTTTTCCAGGAAACCCCGGAAATCAAACGAGGCGCGTGGGGGACGCGCCCCGTTCTGTCGAGCGGCGTCCCTGTGCCCGAGGGGGGAGGGATGGGTACAGGTCGCACTACTCGAAATGTAAGTAAGCAACGTGCGTGCCAATTTCTTGGGTAGAATCCGAAGAAGTCGAATCGGAGGTCGATATGGAACGCATCTGGCTGCCATCGCTCAGTAGAGACGTGTCGCGCGTTGCCCTTGGCACATGGTCCATGGGCGGGTGGATGTGGGGCGGTGCCGACGAACAGGACGCGCGCGACACCATCGAGGTAGCGCTCGACTCGGGCGTGGACATCATAGATACCGCCCCCGTGTACGGCTTCGGACTCTCAGAGACGCTCGTGGGCGACGTGCTCGCGAAACGCGGTGCCCGGACCGACGTCGTGATCGCGACGAAACTCGGACTCTCGTGGGACGACGCGCATGAGCCATATCGCGACTCGTCGCCGAAGAGGATTCGCCAGGAGCTCGAGGACTCCCTTCGCCGTCTGCAGACCGACTACATCGATCTCTACCAGGTGCACTGGCCAGACCCCGCCGTGCCGCTAGAGGAGACCTCAGCGGCCCTCACGGCACTTCGCGATGAGGGTCTGGTGCGGGCGATAGGCGTGTGCAACTACTCGGCCGAGCAGATGGGGACGTTCGCACGTGGCGGCGGACTTGACGCGTCGCAGTTCCGCTACAACGTCTTCGAGCGCATGTCCGAGGAGGACGTGCTGCCGTATTGCCGTGAGGCCGGGCTGACGACGCTTGCCTACAGCCCGCTCGCACGTGGGCTGCT
>JBBQIR010000037.1:0-20875 GCA_038325105.1 Coriobacteriia bacterium | reverse complement strand
GAACAGTGTCGTGCGCAGCCTGCGCGACGGCACTTCTTTTGCCACCGGCCCCTCCGATCACATTCGAGACTACGTCGCCCCGCTCGATCTCGCCGCACTGGTCTCGGCCTGTATCGTCTGTGAGCCGGTAAACGCCTCGTTTGACGTGTTCAGCGGCGTACCGGTAGGCAAGTTCGAACTGCTCGGCGCACTGGCAGAGGAGTTCGGACTCCGCTACGAGGTTGATCACGCGCTTGAGGCTAGCAGTGCGACCGGAGCGAAACTGGCGTACTACTCCCAGAGTCGTGCGGCCTCTGCCTTGGGGTACCGGCCGGTTTTCGCATCACTCGAAACTGTCATCGAAGAAACGACGGCCCTGCTCGGAAATGAGTGATGAAGCAGCGCCCCAGCTTCGTCGTCCGAGACAGGCTCGGGATATGGTCACCCTCGCAGCGAGCGCTTGATTCGGGCCAACGCCGGCCGGACAGCGCCATACATCGCACCGACACCAGCGAGCGTCGCGAGTGCCGCCACTCCTTGGCCGTCGATCGCCGACCACCGGAACAGTCCGTCCCCCTTGGCCTCGCGGGTGAGTTCCTCAAAGGGCATGCGGTTCTCTGGCGACACCGTCGAGCGCGCGTGTAGCAGGTAGTTCGTCGAGTGCCGTTCGACAAGCGCGCGATCAGCCGAGGAGAGCGGCGTCGGCAGAAGTCGCCTGTAATAGCCCATCAGCGCCAGCGCGTGCTGCTCCCTGAAGATTGGGTTGTGACTGTCTTGCGCCTCGTGATGCCGATAGAGCACAAGTGGCTTACGGATGAACCCGACCGGCCCATCTTGCGCGATGTCGCACAGCAATACGCGGTCGGCTATGATCTCGAACTCCTGGGTGCGCAGCTTGATCAACGCGCCGATCTTACTCCTGAACATCGCAGATCCAAAGTTCAGGGTCGTGTTCTCAAGAAGCCGCCGCACCAAGTCCGGTGGCTTTGCTAGTACCTCGGCCTCGGCATCCGCGCAGTCCTTGGCGTCGAATTCCGGGGTCGATGAGCTCGCGAATGGTTTGCATTCGGTGGCTACCCACGCCATTTCCGGGTTCTCGTCCAGCACCCCGCACTCACACTCAAGCATGCCGGGGTGCATGATGTCGTCGTCGTGAAAGACGATGTGGTACGGCGTGCGGCGGCCGATTTCTCGAGCCTTCTCGATATTGCGCACTGCGCCGATATTCTCGGAATTCTTGATGTACTCGATCCCAAGAAAGGCGAACTGCGACAGCGTGGGCTCGTAGTCCTCGGCACTTGCGTTGTCGAGCACAACAAGCGCGAAGTCGCGGTAGCTCTGCTCGGCGATCGACTTCAGGCACTCGGCCAGGTAGCCCGGCCGGTTGTACGTGGGGATCACCACCGTGAGCTTGGCCATCTCACTGCCTTCCGTTGAAAGTCTCAAGCAGCAGTCGTGACAGAAGGTCGACGTACTTGGCCTCGGTGAACATCTCTGCGGCGTCCGACGCCAGGAAATGCCGGGCGGCAAGCAGATGTGGCTGTGCTTCCGCCTCGGTCATGGCTCTGAGGTGTGCTTCGAGCGCGGCGTATTCGCCGAAGTCGCGGAAGTCGATGTAGGCCGCATTCGGGATGTAGTCCGCGATGTCCGGCGCTCCCAGGTAGATCGGGATCGTGCCGGCGACCATGCAGTCGAAGATCTTCTCGGTGATGTAGCCCGGGAATGCCGTGTTCTCGAAGCAGAGGGAGAAGCGGTAATTTCCGAGCGTTTCGACTTTGTCGTGCGGCGGGATTTCGCCACGATACGAGCGGTTGATAGCGGTCTGCGTCGCTCGGTCCGCACCGGAGGTGGGCAGCTCCCAGCCGCGACCAAAGAGGTCGAAGCCGTCGGTGGCGCCGAAATGGCGGATCGCCGCCAACCGCTCGAGGTAGAGCTCGCTCTGCATCCAAGGGTGTCGCCGCTGTGCGGTGCGTGCCTGAGCTGCGCGGTACCAGCGTCCGGCTGATACCTTCGGGTGTGCGATGTCGAATGCGGGCCGCGGCCATCCGAAGGCGCGCTTGTTGCCGCTAACAATGGCAAGCAACGAGCGCTCGTCCCACGGTTGCGGTGCGCGCGGCGCAAGATCGAGGTATGGCCAGAAGAAGTCATGGAACTCCGCCGTGCCCGTCGCGAGCGCTCGCGCGCCGGGAAAGAGTACGAGATGGTCGTACCACGACGAGGTCTCCGCTAGATCCTGATAGAAGCCCCAGGCGATGATTGGCGACTCCCCGCTGACGCAGACGGCACCCCGGAGTTTGCGCTCGAAGAGCAGTCGTCGCGTGAATGGCGTGACCTCGTTGCTCAGCACGACAGCGCGCTCGGCAGAGATGCTCTCGCTCAGATAGACGTCCGCCGTCACCATGCCCACGCCTTCAGCTGAGAGACGCCTCGCCAGCTCGGCGATTGCTGCGGCACCCGGGTACTGGCGCATCAGTTCAGCATCAAACGCCCGATTCTCGAGGAACGGGAGATGTTCGATGTCGTAAACTACAAGTCTGTCGTGGTGCTCGTGCACGCTTTGCACTCCAGTTCTGTGACGTTCAGCACATGGCCGAATGGTATAGTTGCCGCGCCGACACCCGCTCAAGAGGAGCCTTCGCTTGGACGCTCGTTCGCTCAGGAGCCACTAGTGGGCATCGCACGCAAATCGACCATCGGAATCGTAGGTCAAGTCTACATGTTGGCCGTCGGTCTCGTGTCCACGATTCTTGTGGCACGGCTCTTGGGACCCGAGGGCAAAGGCGTGCTTGCCATCGTGGGGGCCATTCCGTCGTTGGGCCTCGGCGTGGCGTCGTTCGGGCTCGGGCCGGCGCTGGGATACATGGCCGGAAAGGACAGGTTCCCTGCGCGGGACCTGGCCGCCGCCGCGTTAGCGTGGTCTCTGCTGCTCGGCGCGCTCCTGGGCACCCTCGTGTGGGTCTTCCGCAGTGCGCTCTTGTCATCGGTGATGAAGGGGCTGACCCCTTCCGATCTGGCGATCGTCCTCGTTTCCCTTCCGGCGTACTATCTCGGTGCCTTCGTGGGCGCTCTTCTCGCCGGGCACGGACGCCCCGTCGCAATCGCGGGGCTGCAGTCGGCGGCAGCGACCGTCAATCTGGTGGCTGTGATAACCGCTAGCATTGCGTTGCCCGGCAACGCAACAGCTGTGGTACTTGCGATCAGCATTGCTAACGTCGTGAATGCTCTGGCTGCGCTTGTGGTCAACGGAGCCGGACTTGGTCTGTCACCCCGGCGAATCATAGAAATCACCAAGAGCGCCACGCCGTATGCAGCGAAGTCGTACGTGGGACAGGCCACATCGATGTTCTTTCTGCGGGCTGACGTGTTCTTCCTGAATTACTTCGCCGGTCCGGCTGCTGTTGGCGTATATAGCGTGGCGACGAATCTCGCGGAGAAGTTGTGGTTGTTGAGCAATCCCGTGTCGAACGCCGTGTATCGTTTGATAACGGGTGGAGAACGTGAGGATGCGGTTCGTCTCACGACGCTGACCGCGAGAGCGCTGCTCGTTCTCAACGGAGTCGCGGCTGTAATGCTGATGGGAATCGCGATTCTGCTGGTTCCGCTGGTCTATGGAGACCAGTTCTCTGGTGCTGTGCTCTATCTGGGCCTGCTACTGCCAGGAGTAGTGGTCTTCGCCGTGTGCCAGCCATATGGCCAATTCTTTTCGGGTCAGCTGGGCAAGCCAGGAGTGACATCGAATCTCTCCGCCGCGATGATGGTCTTGAGTGCCATCTTCTACGTCTTGCTGATACCGACATTCGGAGCAAGCGGGGCAGCGATTGGATCCACGCTCTCCTATAGCAGCGCCCTGATCGGATACGCATGGCTGCTGCCCCGGGCGGCAGGGGTCACCGTACGCGAGATGCTTGTTCCGACTCGGGCGGACCTCAAGCTGTACCGGTCGATCATCGCCGCCGCAATCGAGAAGGTTCTACGGAAGATTGGTAACCGAGGCCGATGAGCACGTCGCGTCTTAAGGCTGAGAGGTGTCAGTACGCGTGAGCGGCTCGCAATATGGTGCAGGAGAAATCGGTGGGGAGCTTCCCGGCCGGGGCGGACTCGACCCTGAGCACCCTCGGCTTTTCGTATACATCCCTACCTACAATCGTCCTGAATCGCTCCGGCGTCAGCTGACTGCGATCACATCACAGCGGGCGGGGTGGCCGGGCGGGGTACGGATTCTCGTCAGCGACAACGCTTCTCCGTTGACCTCCACCGAGGACCTCGCCTCCATTTCCTCGGAGTTCGATGTCGTCGTGCGCAGAAATGGTTCGAACATCGGCGCTAATGCCAACATCGCCATGGGATTCGTGTTCGCTCGTGACGATGAGTTCATGTGGATTCTCAGCGATAACGACACCGTCGCCCCGGGTGCGGTCGAGTTCATCGTGAAGAATGGCCTAGACGAGAGTTCTGACGCAATCACCTTCAGCACCCAAGTGGGCTCGTCGATGGACTTCGTCCACAAGTGGGAATCTGCCTGGGACGGCGCTGGCGAGATCGGCCTGATTTCGAACGTCGTGTACCGATGCTCCGTCTTCTTGCCGTATGCCGCCCAGGCGTTCTTCTACCACAACACGAGTTTCCCGCATCTCGCGGTGATACTATCGGCGCTCAGAGAGCGCGGCGCTCTGCACTACCGGGTCTTGCCGAGCGAGGAACTGTTCATGCCGGAGGTTCCCCACGGGGAGCAGGCGGGGGACTACTCGCTCTCACTCAGTGGGATGCCCCAACTTCTTCCGTTGCTGCCTGCGCCTCAGGCACACAAGTTCGCCCGGACTTGGCTCTCGAGACATGGATCTGATTTCTTCCGCTATCGCCACGCACATCCGAGCACGCATGCCAGCACGAGAGCGTGTCTGAAGTCGTTCGGAGGGATTCGCGCGCGCCTCCTGCTGATGCTCGTTGCGCTCCGATACGTTGCGCTGGGTTGGGCCGGCCCTGCTGTCAGACAACTAGGCCGGCGAGTTCTCCCCCAGAGAATCCATCGCCTGTTCCGGTAGGGCGCTTGCGATTCTGGCTGCGCTCTCCGGCCGGTCCTCAGAACTTACTGAACACGCAGTCGACCTGACTGAGTCGCCAGTCTGTTCCGGTGCCCGCCTGCTCCACATCGAACATGTAGCTCGGTGCGAACCCCAGTTCGTGCATCGTCTGGAACAGCTGGACGTGGTTTCCCTCGGTCCGCTCGTGTCGCACGAAGGAGATCTCAAGGATTACCGTGTCAACGAGACCTTTGAAGGATTGCGCCCCGCCTCGCAACACCTGCTCCTCCACGCCTTCGACATCGATCTTGACCAGGTCGATGTGCTTGATGCCAGCTTCTTGGACGAAGTCATCCATTCTCACAAGCTGTATAGACTCGGTCGCCTGGGCGTCGATATGGGGGTTGGCTGCATGGTATGCGTCGCCGATGTCCATCAGGGAGTTAGCGCCGTGTTCGGACGCGAGGTGTAGGTCGGCCTGCGTCGCCGAGTCGTAGAAGCCGAGCTGGTGCCCCCGGAATCGGTCGGCGAATCCGGCCTCGGCTAGTCGCGCATTCATCGCGTTGAACATCGCCGTAGCAGGCTCGAACCCGTGGACGGTGGCTCTTGGGAACCATCGCAAGAAGGCCAGCGAGAGGTTCCCGACGTTGGCTCCGATATCGAATACGGTTTCGATGTTCTGATCGATGCCGAGCAGCGCACTGTAGAGTCCAGTGTCGTCGCGATGCCGCAGCTCTCTGACCTTGCGCTTCAGTTCGTGCGGAAGGGCGTCCTTAAGGCGCTGGACCATGCTCATGAGGGCTCGCTTTCGGAAGTACGGTTGTCTGCTAGCCTTTCCAGCATCTCGTCCCAGCTCGGCGGGGTCCAGCCTGTGCGCTTTCGGAAACGCGAGCTGTCGAGCGAGCGATCGACGACAAGCTCGTCGGACGGCGCGATCTCCACGTCCCACCCGAGCTTCTCGGCAAGCATCGTGAGCAGAGTGTACTTGTTGATCGGCTCGGCCGAGACGTGCCACAGGCCGGAAAGCGTCGCATCCGGAAGCACCACATCGCGCACCACCTCGGTCAGCGCGCGTGTTGTGAGGCCGCTGAAGACGGCCTTCGTGAAGCCCTTAAGCTGCTCCGCTCTGTGCGCGGCGAACCAGCCGACAAGCCCGGTTGGCTCTTCAAGTTGCCAGCCGATGATGGATGTTCGCAGCGTGACAACGTTCTCGCGGTCCGTCACCTCGCCCAGCAGTTTCGAGCGACCGTACAGATCGAAGGCGTCGGGCACATCGGTCTCGCAGTACATGCCGCGTGAACCCGAGAACACGCAGTCGGTGCTCACGTGCACCATGCGCGCGCCGTGCTGTGCGCATGCGTCTGCTAGCACGTGCGGCCAGAGGCTGTTCACTTCGATGGACGGGATCGCGGCCTTCGCGTCGGCCCGCTGCTTCACGATGCCAACAGCGTTGATAACGATGTCAGGCTGCACCATCTCGAGAAGCTCGTACGCGTCGCCGGGGTTGGTGGCATCGAGTCCGCCCAGCAGCTGACCGGCGGGTACGCCTAGATCCGGCAGCCCCCCGGGCCTTCTGCAGGCGCCCCAGACGTCGAAGTCGGGTGCCAGCACTCGTAAGGCTTCGTGTCCGAGCATGCCGCTCGCCCCGACGACAAGGATGCGGGTGCCGCTCACGCGATTCCCAGAACGATGCGCGCGACCACGTCGGAGACGTTGCTCGCGAGGTACTCGGCCGGCGGGGTCCATGTACCCGCGGAGCGAACCGCGACGTCGATTGCCGGTAGGATCCTCTCGGCCTCTACGCCGGCGAGGATGTTGCTGCCGCATTCGATGGTTTCGGGGCGCTCGGTAACGTCGCGCATCGTGACCGTGGGAACGCCGAAGATGCAGCATTCCTCCTGCACGGTGCCGCTGTCGGAGAGCACGCAGAACGCCTCCTTCTCGAGGCGAACGAAGTCGAAGAGGCCCATCGGCGGCACGAACGTGACCGCGCCTTCCGCCACGCCGAACTGCTGCATCTTGTCGGCGGTGCGCGGGTGGAGCGACGCCAGCGCCGGGTTGCCGTACTTCTCGACCGCACCGTTAAGCGCGGTGACAAGCGACGCCAGGCGCGCGGGGTCGTCGGTGGTCTCGGCACGATGCGCGGTGACCAGGAAGTAGCCGCCGGGCTTCACTTTAAATGCCGAGAACGGATCCGCCGCATCGATTTGCGGCTGGTAATGGTCCAGCACCTCTTTGATGGGGTTACCGGTCACGAAGATGCGCTCGCGCTCGATGCCCTCGCGCACGAGGTTCTCCGCGCTGCGATATGTGTACGGCATGAGCACGCTGCTGGAGTGGTCGATGACGCGCCGGTTGACCTCTTCGGGCACGCGATCGTCGTAGCAACGGTTGCCCGCCTCCATGTGACAGACACGGATGCCCATACGCTTCGCCACGAAAGCGGCGATGCCAGTGTTGGTATCGCCAAGGATGAGCACGGTATCGGGCTTTTCGGCGGCGAAGAGCTCCTCGGCACGGGTGAGCATCTGCCCGATCTGATCCGCGAAGCCCGCGCCGCGCACGCCCATGTAGACGTCGGGCTCGCGCACGCCCATCTCGCGGAAGAACATGCCCGAGAGACGATCGTCGTAGTTCTGGCCCGTGTGGGCCAGCATGTGGTCGCACGTCTCGTCGAGCACTTCGATGACGCGTGAAAGCCGGATGATCTCCGGCCGCGTGCCAAGCAGGGTGATGACTTTCGGCACCTAAGCCTCCAGGTAGCTCTCGCCCACGACCTCAGGGATCTTCTCGGCCAGGAACTTCGCGAGCACTTCCGGGCTCATGAGCGCGCCCTCAGAGCTGTAGTCGCCCACAAGAGCCGGCTCGTTGACCGGACCCGCAAGCTCAGGGAGCATCGGCCGCAACGCGAAGTAGCCCTCGTGACCGGCGATGGTGCGCGTGGCCTCTTCCTCAGAGAGCAGGATTTCGTGGATCTTCTCCCCTGGGCGGATTCCGGTGATGACCATCTCCATGTCCTTGTCGCCGATGAGGAACCGCGCGAGGTCGGTCATCTTGGCGCTCGGGCACTTGGGAATGTATGTCTCGCCGGGCGCTGCCGAGCGCACCGCCGCAAAGATGGTGTCGACCGCATCGTCGAGGGTGAGCAAGAAGCGTGTCATGTCGGCAGTGGTGATCGTCACGGGGCCGCCTGCAGCGATCTGGTCGAGGAAGAGCGGCACGACGGAGCCGCGCGAGGCGAGAACGTTGCCGTAGCGGGCTGCGATGAACCTCGTGCTCGGCGCGCGGAGGTTGCCGTCGATGTAGACACGCTCCTGGATCGCCTTCGTCATGCCCATGACGTTCACCGGCTTGCAGGCCTTGTCGGTGGAGATACCGACGACGGTCTCAACGGGAAGATCGTGCTCGGCGATCGCACGCACGAGGTTCTCGGCACCGCCGATGTTGGTCCGCACCGCTTCCCAGGGGTAGTACTCGCAACTCGGGACCTGCTTGAGCGCCGCTGCAGCAAAGACGATGTCGGCGCCCCGCGTCGCGCGAACGACGCTCGCGTAGTCGCGAACGTCACCGATGATGAACCGGAGCGCCTGGCGAGAGTTCTCGAAGATGACCTCGTCGGTCGCGGTACATCGCTGCATGAAGTCGAGCCGCATGTAGTGCTGCTTGGCCTCGTCGCGCGAGAACACGGTGACGCTTTCGGGTACGCCTTCAGCGCCCGAGAGCAGCCGCCGGGTCAGCACCTGACCGAGAGAGCCAGTTCCGCCGGTGACGAGTACACGCTTGCCTTCGAGAAGTTCGGACATCGAGCCTCCATGTGCTGTAGGTGCCCTTGCCAGCATATCGGTCGCTGCGCCGATCGTCCTCGACGCGGCGAGCCGCGATTTGCCCGTCGCAGGTATCGGATAGTCCGATGACGGCGAACCGGGCGGCTGACAATGCTAGTATACGTTGTCGACATCAATGCGACCGCATGACAATTAGAGCGTGCAGGTCATTGGCACAATCACCGCGTGTCGGGTAGGCATGAATGAGCATCTCTTCGCGCGTCCTCGTCGTACCAAGTTGGTATCCAAGCCCAGGCAGTCCCAGCGCGGGCATCTTCATTCGGCAACAGGTCGACGCACTCACTTCCAAGTGCGACGTCGCAGTGCTGCATGTCGACACTGGCGAACGCGCGCATGCGGCGACTACGTCGGTCGAGTCCGGAGTGACCGTGCTTCGCTCTGCGATAGCCGCCAGAAGCCTCTACGCTCGCTTCTTCGCCTATCGCCGTGCGGGACTCGCAGCTTTCGAACTGCTGCGTGAGTCCTGGGGCACGCCCGACATTGTCCACGTCCAGGCGCTCTGGTCGGCGGCACTCATCGCGCGCGCCATCAAGCGCCGCTATGGCATCCCGTACGTCGTTACCGAGCATTCCGAGGAGTACCTCGTGCAGAGCGAGCGCCGTCTCGTGCGTACGCCCGGCGTGCTTCCGCTCGTGTTGCGACCGCTCGCCCGGGCGGCATCGCGCACAATTGCGGTGAGCCGCTTCCTCGGCGACCGGCTGGTCGAGCTCGGCCTCGCTCGCAATCCGGTGATCATCCCGAACGTCGTCCCTTTGAGCCTGCCAACTCCACTACCGACTGCAGCGCCGCATGTGATCGCGCACGTCTCGGTGATGGGACCCGCAAAAGCGCTCCCGACGCTCTTGCAGGCGGTGGACATCCTGAGGCGGCGGCGCTCGGACTTCGTACTGCGCCTTGCCGGGGACGGCGAGCGGCGTGCCGAAGCCGAGGCGGTCGCGGCGTCTCTCGGCCTGGACGGCGTCGTCGAGTTCGTGGGTAGAAAGTCAGCCGAGGAGGTACGCGCGCTCCTCGCGGAGTCCGCTTTCACTGTCATCAGCAGCACCCATGAGACCTTCTCTGTGGTGGCCGCAGAGTCGCTCATGTGCGGGCGACCGGTGCTCTCGACCCGCTGTGGCGGTCCGGAGGAGTTCGTCACGCCCGATGTCGGACACATCATCGACGCAGGTAACGTCGACGCGCTCGTCGAGGGCCTCGACTGGATGCTGAGTCACTTCGCGGATTTCGACCCGCAGACGCTTCACGAGTATGCTTGTGAGCGTTTCGCGCCCGATGTCGTCGCCAAGCAGATCCTCGAGGTCTACCGGAGTGTTCTTGATGCCTGATGTGCCTCGCTTCTCGGTCACCATACCGGCCTACAACGCCGCTGCCACGCTTGCGGACACGATTCGCTCGGTGCAGGCGCAGACTCTGGCGGACTGGGAAATTGTCATCGTAGACGACGGGTCTACCGACAACACCGCGCAGATCGCGCAGCGCTTCGCCGACGACGACCCGCGCATCCGCGTTATCTCGCAAGAGAACCGTGGCTCCGGTGGTGCGTACAACACCGCCGTTCGCAATGCGAGCGCCGGACTGATCGTAATGCTCTCGGCGGACGACCTGCTGCTGCCGGAACACCTGTCGACCATGGCCGCAGCGATCGACGCGCATCCGAACGCCGACATATTCACGTGTGACGGATACTACGAATTCGAAGATGGCCGACGCGAGCT
Source organism: Coriobacteriia bacterium (assembly GCA_038325105.1). Classification (GTDB taxonomy): domain Bacteria; phylum Actinomycetota; class Coriobacteriia; order Anaerosomatales; family Anaerosomataceae; genus WSXY01. The sequence goes on along the minus strand of JBBQIR010000037.1, from coordinate 10,318 downwards.
GTCGACACTGCACGAGCGATGGGCGCACGCCCAGGAATGCACCCTCGCCGACCTGCTGGTGGCATGCTTCTTCGACATGGGTGCGGTGTACAGCCGACGTGTATTCGATGCGGTCGGCGGTTTCCGAGAAGACCTCTACGCCGAGGACTATCTGTTCTTCCTCATGGCGATGACGAGCGGTTTCAGGCATTCGCGCGTCCCGATGGCCCTTTCGGTGCATCGACGTGCGCTGACGCAGAAGTCGGCGTCTCACGTGAGGGTGCGTCGGGCCGACATCTTAACGCTCGAAGCTGTGATAGCAACCGGGCTGCTCGGCGAGCGCGAGCTTGCCATTGCGCGGCGCGTTATCGCGCACCACCGCCGAACGATACTGGTCCGGTCGGTGCTGGCACGAGCTCTCGGAGAAGCACGTGCGGCGCGCCTCATCGAGAGGCTGCTTGGGCGGAGCACGGTATGAAGGTGCTGCTCGACTGCCGAATGGCTGAATGGTCGGGGGTCGGCCGATACACTCGCGGCCTGGTCTCCGGTCTCATCGCGGAGGGCGTCGTGTCGCTCGTTCTCGTGACGGCGTCGGATTCGCACGGGCTCTTCCCTGGAGCCCGCACGGTCCCCGCGCAGCACAGCCCGTTCTCGCTCGCGGGCATGGTCGAGCTCGCGGCAATCATCCGGCGTGAGCAGCCCGATGTCGTGCACTGTCTGCACTTCCCAACGCCAACTCGATCGCCAGTGCCAATCGTAGTTACGCTGCATGACGTCACGCCGCTCGTTGTCGACTCAGTTATGCCCTCTGCGACCCGCCGCCTGGTCTACCGCGCGTTGACCGCCCGGGCAGTGCGCCTTGCGAAACGCGTGATTGCGCCTTCGGCTGCGACACAGCGGGATCTTGCCCGTCTCTTTCCGGCATCTGCGGGACGGTCGATTGTTGTGCCCGAGGCCGCCGATGATTTCGCCTCGGGTGAGGTCGCGCCTGACCCGGGCGTCGATCGTCCGTATGTGTTGTCCATGGGAAACACCAAGGCGCACAAGGACCTCCCGACGCTCTTCGCGGCCTTCGACCGCGTTGCGCAGGACTTCCCCGACATGAACCTCGTGCTTACGGGGGAGGAGCCCGCCGGGTACATCGACGCGAGAGTGCCGTTCACCTCGCGCAAGCGTGTGAGCTTCACCGGCGAGATCTCAGATGTTCGGCTTCGCTCTCTGTATGCGAACGCCACTGTGTTTGCGTTCCCTTCGCGCTACGAGGGTTTCGGGCTGCCGCCGCTCGAGGCCATGGCCTTGGGGGCGCCAGTGATCACCACAACAGCCGCGTCATTGCCAGAGGTCGTCGGCGACGCCGCAATTCTCGTTCCCCCGGGCGATGTGACTGCGCTTACGGGTGCTCTGGCGAAGCTTCTCGGCGATGAGAAGATGCGAGAGGCGTTGATCGAGAAAGGGCGGCTCCGCGCTGCATCGTTCAGTTGGCGCCAGACGGCCCAATTGACCGTCGCTGTCTACCGTGACGCTGCAGACGAGAGTTAGGCGAGCAGCTGAAATGACCCCCCTTCGCAACCAGACCTTCCTCTTCATTTCGAGTCGCTCGGCCGAGACGCTCGGGCGGGTCGAGCGCCGCTGGCTCCGGGTCATCGAGGCGCTCATCGCCAAGGGTGCGACCGTTCTCTTTATCGGCCCGCCGAAGTCGCCTATGGAGGGTCCGGTCTATGCTCTCGGGGCGACGATCGCGCCGTACAAGCTCGACAAGTTCAATCTCATCCGCACGCGGTCGCGCCTGCGCAAGTACCTCAAGCGCTATCGCCCCGTCGTCGCGCACTCAACCGGCTACGAGGCCGATGTCCTGCTGCGTTGGGCTGCCAAGGATCTTCCCGTGAAGGTTGCAAGTTCTGCACTTTGCGGTGCATGGCCGCCCAAGGGCATGAACATCTTCGACACCTGGATGCGGCGTCGTCTCGACCGCGACACGCTGTCGCGCGTGGATGCATTCTTCGTCGACTGTGAAGACCTCGTTGTACGGCTCGCGTCGGCCGGGATGCCGCGTGAGCGCATCGTGTTCGATCCGCCCGGCGTCTCGCTGTCGCGCGTCGCCCGTGAGTCTGCAGCGCCATTCACGCCTCCCGCCGGCAAGCCCCTCATCGGCTACGCCGGCGCGCTCGAGAACAGCCGCGGCCTCCTCGTGCTGGTTGCTGCCGTCCCCGCGCTTCGAGCGGTCTACCCGAACATCCGCGTGCTCGTCGCCGGCGAGGGTCCCGCTCGCGCGAGGCTGCTTGTTGCCGAGGCGGACGGCCGCATCGAGCTGCTCGGCCGGGTTGAAAGCGTTCCTGCGGTGCTCGCATCCCTTGACGTGTGCGTCTTCCCCGTTGCCGAGGAAGGGACGCCGACGTCGCTCCTCGAGGCTGCAGCACTCGGCAAGCCGATCGTTGCGTCGGCGGTGCGTGGCATCGCTGGCCTGTTCGACGATGGAGACGAAATCGCACTCGTGTCACCGGGGGAGGCGTCTGTGTTGGCCGTGCGGATTCTCGGCGTGCTTGCGGACTCCAAAAGCGCTGCCGCGATGGGTGATCGTGCGCGGTTGCGCGTGGTCGACCAGTACTCCTCATCGGCGGCTGTCGAGCGACATCTCGAGATGTACCGACGCCTGGCTGCTGCGGTACAGTAGTCGCGAACCGGACCACAGGACCTGACGCCGCAAGAGGGGACGCTATGAGCAACAAGGGTTCTGCGCTGATATGGGTCGCGGTCGCCGTGATCGCACTCCTGCTGCTTGGGGTCGGGGGATTCTTCGGGTATCGCGCATGGATCGGTGCGCGCCAGAAAACCGCGGTCGAGACAGCAGCCGCCTACGAAGAGGCAACGCTGACGGGCGACGTGAGCGGTCTCGCCGATGTGCTTCCTGCCGAACTCGTTTCGGCCATGAGCGACTCGGATCTCAAGGCGCTCGCAGGTGGTGAATGGGTCTTCGACGCGACCGAGTGGGATGGCGACGAGTTGCATGCGTCTTACACGCGCGAGTCGACCGACGGACAGACAGTCGAACTTGAGGTTACCTACGCGCTGAGCTCTGACTTCTCAGCCCGGAGCACCACCGTGAAGAGCGAATCGACGCTGTCCGCCGAGTATATCGAGGACCCGACGAGAGAGTCGGCACGGACGGAACTTGTGTGGCTCGATGGCGCGTGGCGGGTCGCCGGTTACCAGTGGAAGGGCGATAACGAGTTCGACTACACGTACTATCGCGACGGCAAGAGCGCCAAGAGCGTACTGGATGCGCTTCGCACGGCCCTCGGTCTCGAATCTGACCCGGGTGACGCGGGCTCCAGCGACTCTACGTCAGGCGACGCGAAGGGCATCGACGGTGCGGTGAAGGTCGTGGCGGACTTTCACGAGGCGCTCGTTCGGGGGGACTACAACTCGGCATACCCGCTCCTTCCCGAGGACAAGCGGATCGCGTATGGCGGAGCAGCCGCCTTTGCGGAGCAGGTCGGCGCGTATGGCATCACGGGATACAAGATTCTCGAGTCGCGCATGGATGCGGACGGGGCTGCGGTCGTCAGATCCAGCATCGTGACTGCGAACGGCGATTTCGGCTATGAGTGGCACCTGGAACTTCAGGGCGGCTCGTGGGTTGCCGTGTCTCGCGAAACCACCGGCATGGACGACAGCACGTCAGGCTCGGCGCCGCTGACTCCCGAGCAACTTGAGAACGGGGAGCTGCCAAGTGGCCATCCCGAACTGGGTGGGAGCTGAGCGTGACTGCGGCTTGGTCCCACATGCGGCTCTAGCGGGCCCAGTCGTCCTCGTAGCGCACGATGTCGTCCTCGCCGAGGTAGTCGCCCACGGCGACCTCCACGATCCGCAGCGCGCTGTCGCCGACATTCTGCAGGCGATGCACCGCACCCTGCGGGATGTACTTCGACTCGTTTGCGCCCACATCGAACACGGCGTCATCGATGGTGACCCGAGCGGTCCCCTCGACGACGATCCAGTGCTCGCTCCGGTGGCCGTGGCTCTGCAGCGACAGCCGGTGGCCGGGGAGCACGTCGATGGTCTTCACCTGGAAGCCTTCGCCCTTCACGAGCATCGTCCACGAGCCCCACGGGCGCAGCGATGAACGCGACTCAACGATTTCGCGGGCGCCGACGGCCCTAAGCGCCTCAACAACGAGCCGCACGTCCTGCGCGCGATCCTTGGGCGCGACAAGCGTGGCGTCCGCGGTGTCAACAACAATCATGTCCGTCAGGCCGAGTGTCGCCACGAGCCGATCTGCCGAGTAGACGATCGAGTCGCGCGAATCCACGTCTACCACGTTGCCCGAGAGCGTATTGCCGCGCGCGTCCGGCGCCGAGACCGATTCGAGCGCCAGAAGCGAGCCGACGTCGGACCACTCAAGGTCCGCGGGCACGACGGCGACGCGATCGGATACCTCAAGTGCCGCCTTGTCGAACGGGACCGACGGCAGCGCTGCAAAGGCCGCTTCGGCATCAGGGCTGTTCCAGGTGCGCGGATCGGTGGCGGCCACGGAACGCGCGGTGGCAGCGATAGTCGCCGATGCCAATGAATCCTGAGTCGCAGCGGCAGCCCCGGCACGTTCGAGCTCCTCAAGGATCGTGTCCGCGCGGGCCACGAGCATTCCCGAGTTCCAGAGGTACTCGCCGGTTGCCAGGAACTGCTCGGCGCTCGTGCGATTCGGCTTCTCGACGAACTCGACGACTTCATGGCCCTCGACTGTATCGATCGAGTGCCCGGGAATCACGGCACCCATCCGGATGTAGCCGTAGCCGGTTTCGGGGGACGTCGGTGTGAGGCCGAGGGTGACGAGGCGGCCGGTGGCTGCGAGATTCGCGGCCACGCGCAGCGTCCGCTCCCAGCGCTCACCATCCTCGAGAAGGTGGTCCGAGGGGAGTACGACGAGAAGCGCGTCGGGGTCGCTCTTCAGCAGATAGGCGGCCGCAAGCGCGATCGCCGCGGCGGTGTTGCGGGGCATGGGCTCCGCGAGGTAGTCGATCGGCAGGTCCTCGATCTCGGGCTGGGACTTGAGGTGGTTGCGGAGCTCATCCAGCAGGTGCGCGTTCGTGAGGACGTGCACGCCATCGTCGCAGGCCAGCTCTGCCACGCGCAGGACCGCTCGCGTGATGAGACTCACGCCACCGAAGATCTTCACGAACTGTTTCGGAGCCAGCTCTCGTGAGAGTGGCCAAAAACGGGTGCCGCTGCCGCCCGCGAGGACGACCGCGTGCAGGTGAGGGATTCGCTCTGATGTATGCATGGGGTCAGTATAGCGTTTGACCTGCGCGGGCGGTGCTCATCGACGTCCCGCAGTACCGCCCGCGCCCGTCTTGCGGCACAATAAGTGAGAATCAGCCTTATCTCTGCCGGGCATCTGCCCCGCACACCTCCAAGGGAGCGCGTCTCATGGCCTCCACGAGCGACATCCACTTCGGCACGGACGGTTGGCGGGCGGTTATCGCCGACGACTTCACCTACGACAACCTACGCCGCGTTGCAGACGCCGCCGGTCGTGTTTTCGCCGAGGATCATCCCGGCGGACTCGTGATTGTCGGCTTCGACACCCGCTTCGAGGCCGGCAGTTTCGCCAACGCCGCCGCCGAGGTACTTGCGTCGCACGGGCTGCGCGTGAGCGTCTCGGATCGCTACCTGCCGACCCCGGCACTTTGCTGGTCGGTCGCCCACGATGACGCCGCAATCGGCGGTGTCATGCTCACCGCGAGCCACAACCCGGCGCCGTACCTCGGTTTCAAGCTCCGCATGGACGATGGCGGAGCGAGCCCCGTGTCGTTCACCGACCGCGTCGAGGCGGCCCTTCTTCCCGAGCCACCGTCGGCGCGCGGCGTGTTCGAGACCGTCGACCTCGTCGGCCCGTATCTCGAAGCGCTTCGTTCGTTCGTCAGCGCCGACGCGATCGCCGCGTCGGGCCTGCACGTCGCGGTCGACCCGCTCTACGGCGCGGGACAGGGCTACCTCGCCGACACACTCCGCTCGTTCGGCGTCACGGTGACCGAGATCCACGGCGAGACGAACCCCGGATTCGGCGGTCTCCATCCCGAGCCGATTCCCCCGCACATCGACGAAGTCCGCGAGCTCGTGCGCACGCAGGGCCTCGACGCTGCGTTCATCACCGACGGCGATGCGGACCGTATCGGCGCCGCTGACCGCAACGGTGCCTTCGTTAACCCGCACCGCATCATCGCGCTCGTTGTCCGCCACCTCGTTGAGGACCGGGGCATGACCGGCCGCGTCGTGAAGACGCTTTCTACGAGCGTGCTCGTTGACCGCCTTGCCGCGCACCTCGGCCTCGAGGTTGTGACCACCCCGGTCGGTTTCAAGTGGATCTACGAGGAGATGGTAAAGGGCGGCGTTCTGCTCGGCGGGGAGGAGTCCGGTGGCATCGGCATCCCGGACCACGTGCGCGAACGCGACGGGCTGCTCATGGCGCTGCTGCTTGCCGAGATGATGGGCCAGCGCGGCCAGGGGCTCGCTGAGCTCGTCGACGATCTCATCGCCGTTACCGGTCCGATGGAATACCTCAGAGTCGATCTCAGGCTCGACCCTGCCGTGAAAGACGCGTTCGTCGCACGCATGCCGGAACTGGCGCCATCCACGCTCGCCGGACTCGATGTGCGCGAGATCATCCGGGCCGACGGTATCAAGTTCCTCCTGCCCGACGATGCCTGGCTGCTCATGCGCACGTCAGGCACGGAGCCGCTCGTGCGCATCTACGCCGAGGCCTCCTCGGCAGGCGTGGTCGATGATTTGCTAGCCGAGGGCAAGGCGCTCGTACTGGGCGACCGTTCGTGAACCGCCTCCGCGGGAAGGTCCGCAACGCATGCGTGTGACGATGGTCAACAAGTACTACCCGCCGCACCTCGGCGGGATCGAGTACCACATGCGCGACCTGGCCACCGCGCTCGTTGCGGGGGGCGAGCAGGTGCGCGCGATCGTTGCCAACGGCGGGCCCGGTACGGTCTCCGAGACGGTCGGCGGCGTCGAGGTCACGCGCCTCTCGCGGCTCTTCGAGTACGCCTCGACCCCGGTTGTGCCGGGCATGGCCCGCGCCCTTCGCGCCGAGGCCACGCGGGCGGACCGACCGGACGTCATGCACCTGCACTTCCCGTACCCGTGGGGCGAGTATTCGTGGCTGCGCGCGCGGCCCGGCATTCCGACCGTACTGACCTACCACAGCGACATCGTTCGGCAGAAGTCGATGCTGCGCCTCTACCGTCCCATACTCGAGCGCCTGCTCGATTCCGTCGATCTCATCATCGCGTCGTCACCGGACATGGTGGAGCACAGTGAGTTCCTTCGCCCGCGTGCCGAGAAGTGCCGCATCGTGCCCTTCGGCATCGATGTCGACCGCTTCGCCGCAACGCCGACCGTGACCGCGCGTGCCGCTGAGATCCGTGCGGCGCATTCGCAGCCGGTCGTCTTGTTTGCCGGACGACTCGTCTACTACAAGGGCGCCGAGGTGCTTGTCCGCGCGATGGCCGATGTCGACGCGGACCTCGTCATGCTCGGCGCCGGCCCGCTCGAAGATCGTCTCGTTGCGCTCGCGGCCGAGCTTGGCATCACCGAACGCCTCACTATCGTCCCCCCGCAGCCGCTCGACGAACTGGTCGCCTACTATCATGCCGCTGACATCTTCTGCCTACCGAGCGTTGCTCGCTCGGAGGCCTTCGGCCTCGTGCAGCTCGAGGCGCATGCGAGTGGTACGCCCGTCGTGTCGACGCGGCTGACCACCGGCGTGCCCTTCGTGAACCCGGACGGTGTGACCGGCCTTACCGTACCGCCGGGCGATGTACGTGCACTCGCCGGTGCGCTCGGCGCGCTGGTCGGTGACCCGGAGCTTCGCGCACGGCTCGGTCGACAGGCGCTCGAGCGCGCTCGAGAGCACTTCACGATCGGCCGCATGGTCGATGACACGCTCCGCATCTACGCCGAGGCAAGGGGAGCCGCCTGATGTCACGGGGCCGATTCGTCACACTCTCTATCCTTCTCGACGCGATGTTCGTGAACGCGTGCTTCGTGGGCGCGTGCTACCTCTAGTTCATCGTCTACGACGGCCTGAGTACGTTGCCGGACTTCAACTACCGCGACTATGTCTCGCTCTGGCCGCTCATCACGTTCATGTACATCGCCGCGAGTTACATCTATGGCCTCTACGAGCCGGAGCGCACGGAGGGGTCGTGGGCGGTCGCGCAGGCCGTCTTCCGGGCCGCCACGCTCGGCATTCTGCTCACGGCCGCCGCCGCGTTCTTCCTGGGCCCGGAGTTCTTCTCGTTCAGCCGTCTCGTGATCGTCATCGCCTGGGTGTTTCAGCTGCTCCTCCTCGTCGGCTGGCGGCTTACGTTGCTGCGCATCACGCCGATCAAGTGGCCCGAGCAGCGCGTGCTCATCGTGGGCGTCGGCGACCTCGCACTCGAGCTCGCGGCGGAGTTCGAGCGGCGCTCCGACTGGGGGCACCGTGTCGTCGGTCTCCTCGGCAGGGATGAGGCCGAGAGCGCGTGCGCAGCTCGCGATGCACGCTACCCGGTCCTTGGCACCGTGCACGATGCCGCGCGGGTCGTGGCCGAGAACGGCGTCGATCGCGTCATCATCGCCTCGCCCGTCGCTCTCCGTGAAGTGGTAGAGGATCTCGCGCTCAGCAATGAATCCGACGTCCGCGTGGAGGTCATTCCCGAGCTCTACGAGATCTTCATCGGTACGGTCGACAGCACCGTCAGCGACATCCCGCTTATGCAAGTCACACGGGGCATTGCCCCCGGTTGGTTCGTAACGCTCAAGCGAGCGCTCGACGTTATCTTCTCGGCTACACTCATGCTCGCCCTCTCACCGGTGCTGCTCTTGGTGGCGCTCGGCATTCTCGTTACCATGGGTTGGCCGGTCTTCTTCACGCAGGCGCGCACGGGCAAAGACCTCGAGGAGTTCTTGGTCCTCAAGTTCCGGACCATGGTGAACGATGCCGAGCGAGCATCCGGACCCGTTCTTGCCGAGGCGGGCGATTCGCGGATCACGCCCTTCGGACGCTTCCTGCGGCACTACCGGCTCGACGAACTCCCGCAGCTCGTCAATATCGCGCGAGGTAACATGAGTTTCGTCGGTCCCCGTCCCGAGCGTCCGTTCTTCGTGAAGCAGTATCTCGACGGGATTCCCGGCTACCGGGAGCGGTTCAAGGTGAAGCCGGGTGCGACCGGGCTCGCGCAGGTGAGCGGATCGTACGCTACGACACCTGAACGGAAACTGAAGTATGACCTCATTTATATGTATCATCAGAACTTGCTCATGGATGTACAAATCCTCGCAGAGACGGTCAGGGTCGTTCTGACCGGTCGCGGGGCTCGATAGGAGGACGTGTGGCAAAGAATAAGAAGCAGACGAGGCCCGGAGTCGCGCCGCCGCAGGTAGCTGCGGCACGGGTTCCGATGTCCGGGAGCGAGCGGGTCGTCTGGATATGTCTTCACCTGCTCGTGTTCATGGTGCCCCTCGCGATGTCGAACACAAGCATCTGGGGCGGCAGCGGCTTGCCGCTCACCTTCGACCAGTTCGACATAGTCAAGGTCTTCCTCCAGCGGGGGCTCATGCTCGTCGCCGTCGGTGCCTGGTCGTGGGGGATACTCCTTAAGGGCGGTCGCATACGGTTCACGAAGATCGAGTGGCTCGTGCTGGCGTTCCTTGCCTGGCTCATCATCACGTCGGCGCTCTCGATCCACCCCGCGACGGCGATCTTCGGCAAGTACCGCCGCTTCGAGGGTGTGATCTCGTTCATCAACTACATGGTCGTCTTCTTCATGGCGCTCCAAGTTGTGGACCGACCGTCGAGGATCAGATCCCTTGCACGAACGCTCGCCATCGGCGGGGTGCTCGTGTCCTTCTATGGCCTGCTGCAGTTCTTCGGCGTCGATCCGGCACGCTGGGGCGCGCTCCCGTTCGAGGCCAATCGCGCTTTTTCAACGTTCGGTAACCCCGACCTCCTCGGCGGGTACCTGATCTTCCCGCTCGCGATTTCGTTCAGCCTCGCGTTATCCGAGGAGAGCATCTACGGGCGCATCGCCTACTGGTTCGCGTTCCTCATCACAGCGTTCTGCTGGCTCGTTGCCTACGTTCGCGGCGCATGGATCGGTGGCGCCGTCGCACTCGGGATCCTCGTGCTCATCCTCGTGTGGGCGAAGGTGAAGCTAACGACTGTCGACTGGAGTTTCGCGGGCGGCACCGCAGCAATCTTCGGTCTTGTGACCGTTGGGAGTCTCACTTCACCGAGCGAGGTCACGAACGTCGTCGCGCGGATAACCTCGATCTTCGCTTTCAAAGAGGG
>JBBQIR010000036.1:0-21194 GCA_038325105.1 Coriobacteriia bacterium | reverse complement strand
CTTCTCGGGTTTGCCGGCGGCGACGCGGTCGGTGACCGACTCGATGCCGTGATCGACGGCGTTGCGCATGATATGGATGAGCGGGTCGTTGATCTCCTCGAGTACCTTCTTGTCGAGCTCGGTGTCCCCGCCCTCGATCTCGAGTTCGACGTCCTTGTTGAACTGCTTCGCAAGGTCGCGAACCGACCGCGGAAACGTGTTGAATACGGTGGAGGCGGGCAGCATGCGAAGGCTCATGCTGCGCTCCTGCAAGTCGGTCACAACCGACGCCGAGCGCGATGTGTCGTCGCCGTAGTCCTTGGCGATCGTCACGAGCCGCCGCCGCTGCTCCGCGAGAAGATCGTCGAGGGCTTCAAGGTCCTCGTTGATCGATCCCTCAGCACCGGACTCCATGTTCGACGCACTCGTGCGGACCCGCACCCACAGCTGGTGCACTTCATTCGAGAGGTTCTGTAGCGAGCGCAAGTCGCGCGAGCGCTGCTCGTCTTTGATCTGCGCGATGACGACTTCGCTCACGAGATTCAGCAGACGATCGACTTGCTCGGTACGCACGCGCACCGTGTTCTGAACACGTGTCTGGAGTTTCTCCTCATCGTGGATGGCTTTCTTGGGGGAGGCTGGCTGCTTACGGCTCGTCTCGGGAGTAGTCGGAGCAATCGGCTCGGCCACATGGACAGGTGCCGTTTCACTCTCCGCAGGTGCACCTTCGGGAGTCTGCTGCGCTTCGCTGTCGGCGATAACGCCCAGCCGCTCGAGCAGTGGCGCTATGTCGACGCCTGCCTCAAGCTCCTTGCCGGCGTTCTCCGAGAGGAAAACGATCATATCGAGCGCTTCGAAGAAGCCGTCTGACATCGTTGGCACGTAGTGCAACTCGCCCTCACGGATCTTGACCATGATGTCCTCAAGGCGATGCGCGACATCCGAGATCTCGATGAGGCCGACCATGCGCGCGGAACCCTTGAGTGTATGTGCGTCGCGAAGCATCTGGTCAATGAGCTCCCGGTTACCCGGATCGCTCTCGAGCGTGATGACACCCTCATTCAGACGCTGGAGATACTCCGTCGCCTCTTCCTGGAACTTACCGATGAACGCCGACCGGTCGAACTCGACCATGCGTGAAGTCCCTTCGCGATACCCGGACGGTCTCAGCTAACGATTCTGAACGCAGCACCGACGTGGCTCGACTCGCGCGCTATCGCTGCAAGTTGCTCGGCCGCAGCCGCGACCTGTTTGCTGCCTGCCGCGGTCTGCTGGGCCACCTGAGCCACTTCGCGCATCGCCTTCACAACCTGGTCGGTCGCGCTCTTCTGCTGTTGGGTGGCTGCCGAGATTTCCTTGGCGGCAACGGTGGTCTGCTCGATCGTGTCCAGTATCTGCTCGAGGCTGTCACCGGTCACGTGAGCGAGCTCGACGCCGCTTGAGACCTGCTTGAGCTCCTGCTCGGTCGAGATGACGAGGTCGTTGGCGGCTGCCTGTATCTCGGTCATGATGGTCTCGATCTCGCCGGTCGAGTCCACGACCGACTCCGCGAGCTTTCTAATCTCGACCGCAACCACCGAGAAGCCCTTACCCGCGTCGCCGGCACGCGCTGCCTCGATTGCCGCGTTGAGCGCGAGGATCTTCGTCTGATCCGCGATATTGTTGATGATGGCCAGGACCTGACCGATCTGCTGACTGCGCTCTCCAAGCTGCAGAATCTTGTTGGCCGACGATTGCGCCCGGACCTTGATCTGCTCCATCGCGTCGAGCGTGTTCGCAACTGCCTGCTGGCCTGACTCGGCATTACCCAGCGACGCCTCCGCCATGTGCACGACCTGGCTGGCGTTCTCGGCGATCTGACGGTAGGTCGACGCCAGCTCCTCCATCGTCGCTGTCGTCTCGCTGATCGATGCGGCTTGCTCGGCCGCACCCGACGCCTGCTGTTCGGTCGCCGAGAGAATCTCCGAGGAGCTCCCGGAGAGTCTGTTGGATGACTCCTGCGTCTGCGTGATCAGATAGACGATGAGGTCAAGCAGCTGGTTGTAGGAGCGGGCCAGAACCCCGAACTCATCCTCGGATTTCACGACGACCTTGTGGCCGATCTCGCCCTCGCAGGCGAACTTCACGCTTGCCACCACGAGGTTGAGCGGCGCTGTGAAGCGCTTCCCTATGAGTCCGTAGATATAGATGAACACGACACCGGTGATCAGGAATGCCCCCACCACGATCGCAAGATCGGTCAGAAGCTCCGGTGCGCCCGCGAGTTCGTCGCCGAACACCAGCCATGCCACGGTGAGTTGAATCACGTTCACGACGATGATGAGTGCCAGGTTCACGAGCGAGTACTTGAGTAGGAAGCTACCCCTGATCTTCTTGATGAGTCCCGTTAGCATCGTTCGACCTCTCTCGTGCCCCTAGGCTTTGTCGCCGATCGGTTCGAGTACGACATCCAGATTGACGATTCCGATAAGTCTGCTGTCAACGTAGATCGAACCACTGATGAACTCCGCCTGGCTGCGATCCAGCGTTGAGAGCGGCGGTTCGACTGAATCCCTGCGTACCTCGATGATGTCGCCGATCTCATCCACCACGAGCGCACTGACGCAGTGCTCGGTTTGCACGATTATGGCAGAAGGCATCTCCTGGTCGGCACCCGGACCATCGGACGTGATGTTCATGAGCACGGCAATGTCCGTGACCGAGATAATCTCTCCCCGGACATTGATTACGCCAAGAATGAAGTTCGGAACGTTGGGCATCAGTGTCATGACGAAATCGTTGTGAATCTCCCGGACATCGGCGATTCGAACCGCGTACCACTCCTGGCCGAGCCGGAACAGGAGCAACGCGAGCATTTCAACGGACGCCTCTACGTCGTCGACCTGCGCGAGCGACTCCGCACGCTTGCGCAGTATGTCGAGCGATTGTGCGGCCAGACCCTGCCGTATGAGGGGGTCGATGTCTCTCACGCTCAGAATCCCCCCGCTTCAACATCCGAGGCGGACAGCGCCATGTCGGGAACGAGTCTGTCCGGATCGAGCACGACGATGAGGCCGATCTCGAGTCGGCAAATGCCGATCATGCGGTCGGCCAGCGCGTAGAGTCTCGACGGCGCCTGCATGCATCCCTCCGGCAGCGAAAGGACATCGTCCACCTCGTCGACGATGAGCGCCACGAGCCGACCGTGCGTTCGGCATAGGATCATCGGGGTATCGAGCTCGTAGTGTCCGGTCTCAAGACCGACCAGGGCGCGCATATCGATTGCGGGGACGACACGACCGCGGACATCTATCATGCCGACGAGTGCCGGTGCCGAATCAGGAACTGGCGTGAGTTCGACGATCTGCTGAATCTCCTGAACACTCTCGATCGGCAGTGCATAGAGCTGATTCGCAAGCCGGAAGACGACAATCCGGCCCACGACCTGGGTCACTGTCGTGAGTTCGACGGCGCAGAATGCAGACCCCGCGGGTGGGGTCTCCTGCGCGGCGGCTGCCGGTGTGTCTTGTTCGGTCTTCTTCTTGCGGGGCACAGTCACTCTCCGTCGCTCACGAGAACCTCAGGACGCGATCCAACTCCTCGGCGCTGACTTCACCGGACCTCACACGCGCAAGACCGGACGTGGTCAACGGGCGCATGCCGGCGGCATCGGCGGCAGCCGCAATCTCGGCAGCACTCCCGCCGTTTGCAACGACGGCCCGGACGGGCTCGGTGAACGGCAGCACCTCGAAGATTCCGGTGACACCGCGGAAACCGCTCTTGCCGCAGTTGGGGCAACCGGTGCCCGTCTTGTTGACAACCTCAGCAGTCACACCGGGGATCCGCGCGAGTAAGGTGCCGGGTGACTCAACGGAGCAGTTCGGGCAGTTGACCCTCACGAGCCGCTGACCGACGCCCAACGTGAGTGCGGCAGCCAGGCCGTGAGGCTCGACGCCGAGGTCGAGCATCCGGCGGACGCCCGAAGAGATGTCAGCGGCCGGATACGTCGCGATGACGAGCTTACCGAGCCCGGCGGCCTCTACCGCAAGGTGAGCGTCCTCGACTGTCCGGATACCATCGAGGGCGATGACGTCCGTGTCCTGCCGAAGACCCGCCGCGAGATAATTCGCGGTCGGCACGGGCGACGCGGTGTTCACCATGACCTGCGCGACGGACGGAATCTCATATTCGACGGAACGTTCAACGGAGTAGACGGTCTTCCCCATCGCCGCCGCGTGTGCGAGAAGCGCGTAGTACGTCGTGCTTGCTCCCGCAGCAACCGGAGCGCACACCAGGAGCAGGCCCCTGCCACGTTCGACCATGGCATGAAGCGCGCGCGTCTCGGTCGCGGTCATGCCGAGATCTCCGAGGCCGCGAGGCTCTGGCTTGTGTGAGGCTAACGAAACGACGAGCCGTTGGCCGGCGATCGTAGGAACTGCCGAGACGGTCACCACGAGGTCCTTGTCGCCTACACGCGCACGCACACGGGCCAGCGCGGGACGCGAAGCCTGGACGCCGGACATCTTCGCGAAACTCTTGAATGCATCGACGAGCGCTCCCTGCATCGAAAGCGGCGCGCTTGCCACCTTCTCGAGACCGCCCTTGACCCTGAACACGAGGAAAAAGTCGTCCTTGTAGGGCAGCAGGTGGATCATGCTGGCCTGCTTGGCGACGGCGCTCTCGAGGATGTCGGCGACAAGAACCGACGTCTTTCGGCTGTCCGCTACAGCGAGGACATCAAGGTCGATAAGCGAGCGACCGGTTGGAACCGCCGTCTCAGGCATCGTCTCGATCGTCTCAATAGCGGAGACAGCATCGGCGATTTCAAACTCGGCGATCGGCGCAACCGGAGGCGCGTCGGATGTGCCGGACATGGCACTCACTTCGAAGAAGTCGGACACCTCGAATGCAGGTTCAGCCATCTCCGCGTCATCGTCGCCGAAAGCTTCTGCGACCGGCGGCGGCGGGGGCGAATCGCTCCCAGCCTCAGGCGCAGACGTACTGACCGCACCGCCGTAGTACTGGTCGATTGCCGCGGCGATCGATGCAGGGTCAGCGAGGACCGGCTCGAGTTCGCACCCGACATCGGCGGCGACATCGTCGAGAGAGAACACATCCATCGCATCACCGATGGCGACGGTGAGCATCCCCTCGATGTTGAAGAGCGGCAGCAGGTGTCGCCCGCGCGCTATCTCAGCGGGCACAAGTTCAAGCGCTGCATCCTCCGGCGCGTAACTGGACAGATCCACGCGGGGAACGCCCATCTCATGCTCGAGCACCGCAGCGACATCGGATGCCGAGACGAGCCCGCGCTCAATGAGGGTGGCACCCGGCGTGCTGCCGCGCGACTCGGCCTGCTCACCAATGCTCGCCAGCTGTTCCATCGTGAGCAGCCCGGCGTTCACCAGGCTGTCGAGCACCCGGCTCGCAATGCCATTCGGGTCGGTCATCGCGACCACTACCCCTGAACCTTGGCGAGTTCTTCTGCCACGGCCGTGAGGAGTGTGTCCGGCTCGACCGGCTTCGTGAGGTACTGGTTTGCACCGGTACGGATGCCGGTCGCCATCGCCTGCTCCTCGGTCTTTGCCGTAAGCATGATGATTGGGATGTTCTTGTAGTTCTGGTCGAATTTCAGCAGCCGACAGACCCTGTAGCCGTCGAGCTTTGGCAACATGACGTCGAGCAGGATGAGGTCCGGTTTCTCGGCCCGGGCGGTCTCGAGGGCCTCAGCGCCGTCAACGGCCGTGATGACCTCGTACCCGCCCGCCTCGAGAATCGCCTTGATCATCTCAAGAATCGTCGGGCTGTCATCGACCGCGAGTATACGTGCAGCCATGCCCTGCTCCCTCCTCGACACACATCTCTCGTGTTGTATCGCCCCGCGGAAGGCCGGGCTTTAGAGGCATTGTCATGCCGCACCCATTGCCTTCCGACACTCTAGCAGACTCCGCTCGCACGTCTTGGCCAGCAGATCTGCCTTGAACCCGCCGAGAAACTCAGTCCACGCGCCCTCGGGGCTCTTGTAGAGCGCGCGCAGCGCATTCTCGTATTCGCGCGCGGCGTCGTCCCACTTCCGCTGCGACTTGTAGATGTTCGCCAGATTCAGGTGCGCGAGTGCGAACTCAGAATCGATATAGATGGTCTTTTTGAGCTCGCTGATGGCCCGTACGGGATCGCCCTGCCGTTGGTGGATGATGCCGAGAATGTAGCGCGCGACCGGCAGCAGCGGATTGATCGCAAGCGCGCGATGGCACGCCTCGAGCGCCTTCACATAGTCGCCCGAATCCGCATGAATATACGCGGAAAGCAGATGGGCGTCGGCGTTGTTCGGGTCGCTCTCAAGAATGCTCGCGACGATCTCGAGCACACGATCGGGATCGCCGTGTGCAAGGCTGCGCCGCGCCTCCGCCAGGGGATCGCCGGTCACGGACGTCGCTGCCACAGGAGCAGTCGGAGCCGGCTTGCGGCGAGGACGCGCCGGTGGAGTGACGAGCGAGGCCAGCGCCGAGAGCCGCTCGGGAACTACGACCGCACGGGGTCGCGGTGCCGCGAAGACGCGCTTTGCCTTGGTCTTGCGGTAGAGGAACACGCCACCAATCTCGAGCGGCTCAAAATCGTCGGAGATTGATGAGAGTGTCTCGGAGTGACCGATGAACAGGTACCCGCCGGGGTTGAGGCTGTTGTAGAAGTTCGACACGACGCGCTTCGTCGACTCCATCCGGAAGTAGATAGTGACGTTCCGGCAGAAGATGACGTCCCAGTTGCCCATGAGCGACAGCGGGTACGGTTCCTTGATCAGGTTGTGGTAGCCAAAATCCACGAGATTCCGTACGTGCGGCGCTACTCTGTAGTTCTCGCCTTCGGGCCCGAACTGCCGGGCGACGACTTCCTTGGGCACGTTGAGCATCGCTCGTCGGCCGTAGACGGCCTTCTGCGCGACGGCGAGGGCACGAGTCGAAACGTCCGTGCCGAGAACCTGCGGCTTCCACCCGAGTCCGTGGATGCCAGAGTCGAGCAGCGTCATGGCGAGCGAGTAGGGTTCCTCGCCAGTGGAGCATCCGGCAGACCAGACTCGTATCGTCCGATTGGACTGCGGCTTGCCCGCCATGATTTCTGGAAGCACCTTGGTCTTGAAGGCGTCGAATTGTTGCGGAAACCGGAAGAAGCTCGTCTCGTTGATCGTAACGAGATTCATGAGTTCATTGAACTCCCGCTCGTCGGCAGCAAGCACCCGGTAGTAATCATCGAACGAGGGATAGCCGAGGCGCGTCGCGCGGGTCACGAGAGAGATGCGGAGTGAGTCGAGCTTGCCTTCCTCAAGGTAAATCCCGGAGGCCTTGTGGATGAAGTCCCGGAATCGTGCGAACTCCTCGAGTGTCAGGTCTTTGACGAGGCCATCATCGTTCACAGTACGGCGTCCGTACTCATTCGACGACGCCCTGTGCGCCGTCTCCGATTCTCTCGATAAGCCCGGCGGAGTACATACCGTAGAGGATCCGGGCGGTCTCGAAGTCATTGTAGCCAGTCATCTGGACGAGTTCGGTGACGGAACGGCCTCCATGCAAGTAGCATAGGAGCATCCATTCCTTCGGCTTGAGATGAATCTCCATGGACTTGTCACCGGGGGCAGAAGCCATGACGAACTCAGTTTCGAGGGTCGGGATCTTCTGCTTGATACGGCCCCACAGCTCAAGTCGGCGCGACGACTCCATGATGATGTTCTCGACGGACACCGATATCCCGATGTCCTCGTCCTCGCACGTCTCATCGGGCTCGAACCGTAGCTGACCATCCTCCCAACGGAAGAGGTCGAACAGCGTATCGTTGATCTGCTCCTGAATGAAGTTCTCAAGCACCTTCACGTCCAGGTAGCCCTCATCGACAAGGATTTGGCCGAGCCGACGGTCCGCCTTCTCCTTCTTCTGAATCTTCTGCAGGCCAAGCGCCTGCCTGAGCTGCTTCTCGGAGATGACTCCCGCCTTCACGATGCGCCGTCCGAGCGACTCGCGGTGCCAGTTGCTCGACGCGAAAAAGACCCTGCCCTTCTTGAAGCAGACCTTCCCTTGCGCATCCGCGCGCTCAAGGTAGAGCGTTCCCGTCTTCCGACCGGACGCCAGCAAGCGGAACATGTCCGCAATCGAGAAATCCTTGAGGTTCCCCTCGAGGGCCAAGAGTCCCTCTCCGTTCGGCCGATTCCGTTCGGTGGATGCACGACGGCGGGATCCCCACCGGAGACAGCATCCGCCGCATGCGTTCATGCGGGCTCAATCGTAGCACGCACCAGGGAGCGCTCAAAGCCGGAATTGGTACTGTCTGACCGATTCAGGTGGACGAACGAACGCGCGACACGAACGCACGCTCCTTCCGGCCAAAGAACGCTTGTGAAAGAACTTGCTTTGATTGTTAGGGTGGCATACGATTTGCGTAAGGACATTCGCATATTCGCATATGCTGACTATCAGGGAGCACGCATGGACGACGAGAGCTTCTACTGTCTTCACTCTGAGGTCTGCAAGACGCTTGCGAATCCCAAGCGGCAGATGATCCTCGAGAGCCTGCGCGACGGCGAGATCTCCGTCGGCGAAATCGCTGCACGCACAAAGATCCCACAGGCGACCCTCTCCCAGCACCTCTCGATTCTGCGCGCCCGCGGCGTCGTCAACACCCGCCGATCTGGCAGCAGCATCTACTACTCGATCGCGAACCCGAAGATCTTGCAAGCGTTCGACCTCATCACCGAGGTCATGCGCGAATCGCTGGCGGCGCAGGCGCGCTCGGTCAGCGTCGAGGGCACCGAATTGGCCAAACCGGCGTAGAGACGCCGTGGCACTGACCCTGAGTCACGAAGGAGGACCTGCGATGCCGGAAGAAGAGACCCACCAGAAGAGTCTCGCAATGGTGGTGATGAGCGGCGACATGGACAAGTTGTTCGGTGCCTTCATCATCGCAACGGGTGCGGCTGCGATGGGCATGGAAGTCACCATGTTCTTCACGTTCTGGGGCCTGCGCGCTATCAAGAAGAATGTCGGCACGGGTAAGACGTTCTTCGGCAAGATGCTCGGCATGATGTACGGCGGAGACATCATGAAGGCCAACCCCTCGAAGTTCAGCTTCGGCGGGATGGGCCGGTGGATGTTCGGCAAGATGATGGGTAATCACAACGTGAGCAAGCTCAGTGAGCTTCGCGACCTCGCCATCGACCTCGGCGTCAACATGTACGGATGCCAGATGTCGATGGACGTCATGGAGATGCCGCAGGATTCCTTCATCGATGGCGTCAAGGAGCCCGTGGGTGTCGGCTTCTTCTTGCTCAAAGCGCAAGAAGCCGAGATTCAGCTCTTCATCTAGCCCGCACCGTACGCACACACAGTCCGCAGTCAGCCGCGCAGGCGCGCGGCCCGCGAAAGGAGACCACCATGTCTGATGAGACCAAAGTCGATCTGGAACTGGACCTCAAGGGTCTGCTCTGCCCGCTCCCGATGGTGAAAGTCAGCCAGAACATCGGCAAGGTCGAGGTGGGCGGTGTCATCCGTGCCGTCGCGACCGACCCCGGCGCAATGGCCGACATCCCCGCCTGGGCGAAGTCGACCGGCAATGAAGTCCTGCAGGCCGAGAAGGTCGACGGAGAGTTCGTCTTCCTCGTCAAGCGCGTCAAGTAGCGAGGGCCACATGGAAACGTACCTCTGGATAACCTCCGTCTGGGGGGTGTACCTCGCGATCGCCGTCTTCGTCGTCGGCATGGCGTGGCGCATCTACCAATGGTCGACGACACCTAAGTCGCCCATACGCCTCGGCATGTTCCCGAAGCCGAAGACCACGGCCGGCCGCATCGGCAAGATGTTGACCGACACCTTCGTCGCACCGCAGTCGATGAAGATCGAGCCGACCATGTGGTTCTTCGCCATGGCGTTCCACATCGCGGCGCTCGGAGCGTTCGTGGGTCACCTTCGCATCCTCGGCGAGTACCCGATCCTGCCGGGGCTGCTCGAGAAGGTCGGCATCACCATGAACGACTTCGCGGCGTGGTCTGGCAGTATCGCCGGCATTCTCATGCTGGTGGGCGTGCTCTACTGGATCGCTCGGCGCACCTACGGCCCGTACAAGAACCTCTCGGTGCCCGAGGACTACCTGCTGCTCTTCTTGCTGCTTGGTGTCGTGGTCATGGGCGATCACATGCGATTCGTGTACGGCGGCATCATTCACGCCGCGACGTACCGCGAGTGGTTCCTTAATCTTCTCGCGTTCAAGCCCGCGTTCCCGGCCGAGCTGCTCGAGAGCAACGTTGGCATCTCGCTCGGAACGCACATGCTGTTCACGGACCTGTTCCTCATGTACTTCCCGTTCAGCAAGCTCGTGCACTCGATCGGCGCCTTCTCGTCCAACCTCGTGAGGAGTGAGTAGCAATGGACTCATCGCAGCTCAACACCCTCACCGGGGTCATCGACAAGAAGATGAACCGCCAGCTCAAGGTGTACCTGGACACGTGCGCGCGCTGCGCCATCTGCAAGGATGCGTGTCACCAGTACGTCGGGACCGGGGACTTCAAGTACCTCCCTGCCCGCCGAGCGGAGCTTATCCGCCAGGTCTACAAGAAGTACTTCACGAAATCGGGTGAGTTCGTTCCGGCGCTCTATGAGGCACGCGATCCCGACGACAACCTGCTCGACGAGCTCTACGACTCGGCGTACGCATGCACCGGGTGTCGCCGCTGCATGCTCGTATGCCCGTTCTCGATAGACACCGCGTGGATCCTCTCTGTGGCGAAGGCGATTCTCATCGCTGCAGGCCGGGGCAACGAGATGCTCGGCCAGCTTGCCGACGCCGCGCTGTTCAAGGCCGACAACTTCGAGATGTTCAAGGACGTGATCGTCGACGGCTTCAAGGACATCGAGGCCGAGGTCCGCGAGATCACCGGCAACCCGAACGCGCAGGTTCCGGTGGACAAGCAGGGCGCCGACATCCTTTACGTCGCACTCGCCGGGGCACACTCCATCCGCCCGGCAGCGGTCATCTTCGAAGAGGCCGGCGCCAACTGGACGATCTCGATGTTCGAGGCGGCCAACTACGGCTTCTTCTACGGCGATGTCGAAAAGGCACGCCTCATCACGAAGCGCTTCATCGACGAGGCTAAGCGTCTCGGCGTGAAGGAGATCGTCGTGCCCGAGTGTGGGCATGCGTACCGTGTGCTCGAGCTGTTCTATGAGGCGTGGTCGAAAGAGAAGATGCCCTTCAAGGTGAGCCACATCCTTGAGAAGGTCGACGAGTACATCAAGGATGGCAGCATCACCGTGGAGAAGGGCCTCCTCAAGGGGACCGTCACGTACCACGACCCCTGCCAGATCGGTCGCAACGGCGGCATCTTCGAGCAGCCGCGCGACATCGTGAAGTCGCTCACCGACAGCTTCGTCGATCTCACGCCCAACCGAGCCGAGCAGTGGTGCTGCGGCGGCGGCGGCGGCATCGTTGCGATCGAGGAGCTCAAGGACGTGCGGCTCGCCTCCGGCAGCAAGAAAGTCGAGCAGTTGCGCGCGAGCGGCGCGACCGTGCTCGCCTGCCCGTGCGAGAACTGCCGGCTCCAGATTCAAGAGCTCAACGAGGTCCACGAGCTCGGCATCGACGTGGTCCAGGTCATCGACCTCGTCGTGGATGCGATGCCGCTTAAGGGGAAGAAGCCCGTGCACCTCTAGTCTCCGAAAGAGCACCGCGCATATGAAGGGGCGCCCCACGGGCGCCCCTTCTCCGTGGGGCGGATCGGGTACCCCCTCGCGCTGGCATGCACTAGGATGAGCACATGAGAGAGCAGCCCCGGCGTCGCCAAACACGCATCCCGCCCTCGGCCATGTCGGCGATGAGCGGTGGCCGACGTCACGCACCGCGCAACCGTCCGTCACCCCGAGGCAACGGTCGCCGGTTCCCGGTTCGACTGCTCGTCGCGCTCGCGCTCGCTGCGTTGGTCGTGACCGGCATCGCAGTCGCCATCCGATCCCGCCACGCAACGCTGGTTCCGCCTGCGGCGGTTGCAGAGGACACATCGACGGTCATCGCGTACGGCACCTATCTCGGCGGGCCGCAACGGCGCTCCTACGGCCTCGGTCCGGCACCTGACAAACTGGAAATCATCTGGAAATCCGAGATCGGCACCGGACAGACCAGCCGCAAATCCGACGGCAAGCTCGTTTTGTGGTCGGGTATGGGGTGGACGGGCCAGCCGCTTGTGGTCCTCGACGAGGGTACGCCGAATCTGATCGTCGGCGGATACGATCACGGGCTCCGGCGGCTTGACATGGCGACCGGCGAAACGGTGTGGCGATACGAGTTCGACGACGTCATCAAGGGCACCCCGGCCGTCTACCTCGACACGTCGCGGGCCAAAGGGGACCGTGCCGTGATCGTCGCAGGCTCGCGCCGGGGCACCGCATTCAATGTTGGCGACCCGGGGATCACTCCCCTTCGCGCCATCGCGTTCTCCTCGGGCACCGAGGTCTGGCGCATGGGTGTCCCAAGGACCGAGCAGTACAGCCAGGACGTCGACGCAAGCAGCCTGTTTATCGACGGGCGAATCATCTCCGCGGTTGAACCGGGGTTCGTGTATGCGCTTGACGCGCATCGCACACAGACCGCGTCTGGCGTCATCGGCCCGGTCGTGCTGCGTACCTCGCCCCCGCTCTACACCGCCGAAGACGTGCGCGACCATCCGGACAACGGCGGCGCGAACATCGCGATCGAAGGATCGCCGGCGGTACTCGACGACCGCATCTACATCGCGACGGGCTCCGGACACGTCTACGGGCTTGACCGAGAGACGCTCGCGATCGAGTGGGACTACGCGGTCGGCGGCGACTTCGACTCTACCGTCGCCGTCACGCGTGACGGGATGCTCCTGGTCGGAATGGAGCGGGAGTACGTGACCGGACACGGTGGCGTCTTCATGCTCGATCCGCGCAAACCGCCCGCCGAGGCGCTTGTGTGGTTCTTCCCCACGCTTGACCGCGGGATCAGCGAGTGGGGCGGCGGCGTCGTCGGCTCGGTGGCAGTGAACGACGAGTCCGACCCCGACGGTACCCGCCCGCCGCTTGCCGCCTTCTGCTCCGTGGACGGCTACCTCTACGTCGTCGCCAGCAATGCGATCGCCGAGAAACGCGTGAGCGGCCCCAACGGCGAACCGGGACTCCCGGCACCGCGACTCATCTTCAAGGACCACATCGGCGGCAGCATCTCCACGCCGGTCATCATCGGTGACCGCATCGTTACGGTCGGCTTCGACAAAAGCGTGCATCTGTACCAGATCACGTACTCCGAGTCGTCCGCAGACGGAGGCGTTGTCGGACGTGACGGCCGAAAGGTCGGCGTCTCAATCAGGGAAATCGACAGCCTCGTTCTCGGTGGCCAGATCGAATCGACGCCACTCGTATGGAATGGTCGCGTCTACATCGGCTGCCGCGACGGCTTCCTCTACTGCCTCGGCGCTCGCTAGCCGGTCCGAACGCGCCGCATCCGAACGACAGGCGCTACTCCCGGCCGCCCGCCGCGGCCCTCGCGGCCGCAAGAGCGAGCCCGAGCGCGTGCACCTCGCCCGGCGTCGTGATGCCACCATCATCGGCGACCAGAAGCCCGCCCGCACGCGCGAGCAGCCCGAGCCTGCTGCCAAGCACCTCGGCACGTGCAGGTCCACCGTGGAGTTCCGTCGCCTGGATGCCACCGAGGACACCGAGTTCAAGCGCGTGAGCGGCCCAGAAGAGCCGCTCAAACCCGTCGAACGACAGGCCTCCGCCCGCATGGACGCCAGCGAAGCCAGCGCGCTTCACGGCCGGCAGTAACCAGCGGATGTCGCCGTCGGAGTGCAGGACGGTCGGCGAGCCAAACCCCTCGGCAATCCCCACGACCTGCGCAAGCATCGGTGCGAGAAGATCGATGGCGAAATCCGGAGCAACAAGCGGCCCCTCAGATCCCGCGAGATCTTCGGCGATGAGGATGGCCGACACGCCCTGTATGAGGCCCCGGTGAACGTCGGTTATGACCCGCTCGACACCTTCGCGCATGTCGCGTGCAACATCGTCGGGGTGGGTGAGAGTGGCGCGAAGGCCTTCCTGGAGTCCGCGAGCCTCAAGCACGGGCCACAGCGGCCCCTCAACGGCCCAGAAGACGGCCACACCGGCTGCATGAAGCATGGGGGCGACGTCGGTGGCCCACGGCTCCCACGAAGGGACGAAGGCGAACGCAGCGTCCAGGTCCTGGCACGCACCGAGGAGCGTCCCGGCGGGTGACGTCGCACCGGGTGCGAGGTCGTTGAGTATCTCGGGCGTCACGAATGTGAGTCCGAATCCGAATGGCGTTCCGTGCGGGAGTCGGGTGCCCATGTGTCGGCCTCAGAAGAGCTTGAAACCAGCGGCAACGGCCGCCGTGGCTGCCCACACGATCAGAAACGCACCAAACACACCGAGCGAGACCCCAAGAAACGCCCTCTTCGGCTCCATCTTGAGCAGCCATGCGGCCGCAGTACCCGAGTAGGCGCCCGTGCCCGGGATCGGAATGGCGACGAAGACGGCGAGACCGAGTATGCCGTACTTCTCGACGAGCGGGTGTGCCTTCACACGGATGCCCTCCAGCTTTCTGTGAAGCCAGGAGCCCTCGGGAATACGGTGATAAACGAGTTCGAGAAAGTAGTAGCCCGGCCAGAAAACGGCGAGGTTCGACAGCAGGATCAGCGGCAGGTAGACCTGCTCGCCCTGCTGGAACGCGAGCGGAATCGCGCCGCGGAGTTCGATCCACGGGATGATGCTGATCACGATGTACTTGAGCCACGCGGGGAGCCCCGCGACGAATGCTGGCATGCGGGTTTACTCCTCGGGAGGGAATGCGGCGTAGATGCGCTCGATCTCCGAGTGCCAGAACGCCTCGCGATCGAAGGTATCGCGGCCAAGACCTGCCGCGAACTTGAAGTAGCCGTTGCCGGGCAGCCCCGTGTCGCGACGCGTCACGAGCGATGCGAGCATGACGCCGTGGGCAGCGTCCTCCTCGGCACAGACTTCGTTGAGGAATGCCATCATCGCGAACGAGTAGGGGCGGAGCTCGATTGCCGATACGACTTCGCACAACTCGGAGTACGTCGTGGTGCCCCGCTCCTGCGCGCGACCGATGAGGAAGTCACGC
This sequence comes from Coriobacteriia bacterium, assembly GCA_038325105.1. Taxonomy (GTDB): domain Bacteria; phylum Actinomycetota; class Coriobacteriia; order Anaerosomatales; family Anaerosomataceae; genus WSXY01. Next base: position 6,086 of record JBBQIR010000036.1, on the reverse strand, counting down.
GCCTGGCTCTTGGCGTCGCTCCAGGCGTCACGTGGGAATCCGTATCGGGTTTCAGTCGGCATTTGGAGAGTATGCCATACGGAGGCGTGTCGTATCATCAACGCGGCGGCAACCGACGGCGCTACAATGGTCGCCATGGAACCCGACTATCACACCCCCGAGACCGACAGTGCGTTGCTCGCTCAGTGCGACGTGACGACGTTTCGCGCCACCGGCCCCGGCGGACAAGGCGTGAACACGACCGACAGCGCCGTGCGCCTCAAGCATCAGCCGACCGGCATCGTTGTGGTCGCGCGGCGGGAGCGGAGCCAGTACCTCAACAAGAAGGCCGCCCTCGCCCGCCTCCGGCTTCGTATCGCCGAGGCTCAGTACGAGGCGCCCGAGCGGATCGCCACGCGCAAGTCGCGCGCCGTGAAGGAGAAGGTCCTTCGAGCGAAACACGTGGTGGCGCGCCGCAAGGTGACGCGGCGCAAAGTCGATCCGACCGAGGAGTAAGGCGCTCACGACTGCGGCCGCGTCTTCACGACAACGCAAACAGGGACCCGTCGTGTATCGACGGATCCCTGCGTTCATTGGTGGTGGAGGCGCGGAGAATCGAACTCCGGTCCACAACAGATCCCCGGGGAGTATCTCCAGGCTCAGACACCGGTTATCGTCAGAACGAGCGACACCCGGTGACCCGCGTGCTCGTTCCCTGGCTGTTCAGTCTCGCGCTAACGGCATACAGCCCACATCCGTCGCGCAAGTCCCCTGAGTGACGTCGTACCCGATGACGGGGACGCTCATCGGACGACGTCGCTACTTATTAAGCAGCGAGAGCGTAATTAGTGTCGACGCTTAGGCGTCTTTCCCCCTGTTTAACGAGGCGAGGGGACCTCGGCCTGCTGCTACCCTCGGACCTATCGTGTCGAATCCAGTCGCCCCCGGATTCAAGCGTTGTCAACGAACTGCCCGCGCAAGCGCGGATGCGTAGTATATCCCCGCACGGGCGGCGCGTCACGCTCAAAGCGCGACTCCCGCATGCGCCCGCATGTGTGCTCAGTCGCGCGGGCGGCCCTGCGTGCGGTCCTTGAGCGCCCGCTCGACGTCGCGCTTCGAGTCGCGCGCGGCCTCGGCATCCCGCTTGTCGTAGTTCTTCTTGCCCCGCGCGACGCCAATCTCGAGCTTCACGAGCCCGTTCTCCGCGAAGTACATCTTGAGGGGCACAAGCGTGTACCCCTTCTCCTTCGTCTTGCCGACGAGGTAGCGGATCTGGTTGCGGTGCAGGAGCAGCTTGCGCTTGCGGTCGGGCTCCACGTTGCTGCGGTTGCCGTGCGTGTAGGGAGCCACGTAGAGGCCGTGCAGCCACACTTCGTTGCTGCGAACGGTCGCGAATGCGTCACGAAGCGTCGCCCGGCTTTCCCGGAGCGACTTGACCTCGGTTCCGGTGAGGACGATGCCCACTTCGAAGGTCTCGTCGACGGTGTAGTCGTAGAAGATCTTCTTGTTGGACGCTATGAGGCGTTCTTCGCGTGGCATTGGTGGGCGGCTCCTCGCGCTACGGCGTGAAGTCGGTCCCGGGCTCGAGTCGGAGCACGAACGCTGCGAGCAGCTTCGCGGTGTTCTCCAGGTCCTCGAGCGACAGGACCTCGGTGGGTGTATGCATGTAGCGGAGCGCGACGCTCACGAGAGCCGCAGCCTTGCCGCCGCGCGACAGCTGGATCGCGTTCGCGTCGGTACCGGTGCCCCGGGGAGCGCCCTCGACCTGGTACGGGATCTTCTCGGCCTCGGCGGCTTCGCACAGGAGCTTGAAGACCGTCGGGTTGATATTGGCGCCCCGAGCTATGACTGGGCCGCAGCCGCACTTCACTTCGCCGTGCTTGCGCTTGTCCACGTCGGGATAGTCGGTGGCGTGCGTGACCTCGAGCGCGATGCCCACGACCGGGTCGACGCTGTACGCCGACGTCGTGCCGCCGCGCAGCCCGATCTCTTCTTGCACGGTGGCCGCAGCGATGAGGTCGCCCTTCGCGCCGCCAGCGGCCTTCACAAGGCGGATGACCTCGGCCGCGGCCCAGGCACCCATCTTGTCGTCGAACGCGCGCGACACGGCCATGCCGTCGCCGAACGTCTCCATACCAACCGCGTACGTGACCTGGTCGCCGATACGAACGCGCTTCTTGACCGCCTCGGCTTTCATGCCCAGGTCGATGAACATCTTGTGCATCTTCACGACCTGCTTGCGCTCTTCGTCGTCGAGCAGGTGGATCGCCAACCGGCCGAGCACGCCGAGCAGCGGGCCCTCGGAGGTATGAACGGTCACGCGGGCACCCGGGAGGATTTGCGGGTCGTGCCCGCCGATGGGTGCGAACGCGCAGAAGCCGTCATCGGTGATGTAGGTGACCATGAAGCCGATCTCGTCGATATGTCCCGCGAGCATGACCGAGGGGCCATTGGCGGTTCCCTTGAGCGTCGCGTGGACCGAGCCCATGACGTCGGTCTTGACCTCGTCGGCCATGGGGGTGACGTACTCACGGAAGACCTTTGCCGCAGGCTGCTCGTAGCCGGACGGCGACGGCGCCTCGATGAGCGTCTTCAGGAAGTCGAATGATGGTTTGCGCATGAAGCTGCCTCCTTGGTGCATAGCTGCAGATGAGCACACAGTGTACCGCCGAGGACTGACACGCGCCAGGCGAGGGTGGAAGGGACTCCTCGCGCCAATCCCGGCTCAACTCGCGCAAAGTGTGCAATAATGCATTCGTAATGCGCTTTTGCACACTTCTGAACGGAGCGTCGACATGGCCGAGTACCTGACCCGTACCCTTGAGTCCGTCGCCCGACGCGCCCTGACGCAGTTCCCCGCGGTCGTGATAACCGGCCCGCGTCAGGCGGGAAAGACAACGCTCATCCGTCATCTCACCCGTGAGACCGCGCGCTACGTCTCGCTTGATGACCCCGACGTACGCGCGGCCGCAATCGCAGACCCGCGCGGCTTCCTTGCAGCGTTCCCCGCACCAGTCGTCTTCGACGAGATCCAACGCGTACCCGAGCTGCTCCCCTACATCAAGACCGCGATCGATGCCGAGCGAAACACACCGGGTCGCTACATCCTTTCGGGTTCACAGAATCTCCTGCTTCTGGAGAAGGTGACCGAGTCACTCGCCGGTCGCGCTGCGGTCCTGACACTCATGCCCCTGTCGCAGCGTGAGATCGACCGGCAGCCAGCCGCCGAGTTCCCCTGGGAGTCCGACGGGCATTCAGGCACGCTTAACACCGCTCGGTCATGGTTCGAGCGCCTCATGCGGGGGTCCTTCCCCGACCCGGCGCTCGGCAACGTCGATCCGACGCTGTGGATGTCGTCATTCGTCGCAACGTATCTGGAGCGCGACGTGCGGACGATGCGAAATGTGGGCGATCTGGCGGGTTTCGATGCGTTCGTTCGCCTTGTTGCGGCACGCACCGGAACCACGTTGGACCTGACCGATCTCGCTCGTACGGTGGGCATCGCACCCAACACCGCCAAGGCGTGGCTCTCGGTGCTTGTCGCGTCCCACCTTGTTCTGCTGGTGCAGCCGTACCACGCGAACATCGGCAAGCGACTCGCGAAGCGACCGAAGCTCTACCTGACGGACGTGGGACTCGCCTGCCACCTTACCGGTCTCCGCGACCCTGAGGCCGCAATCGCCGGTCCGCTCGGTGGCGCTCTCTTTGAGACCGCGGTCGTCACCGAGGTACACCGGACGCTGCTCCACCGGGGTCTTCCCGCCGAGATGTACTACTGGGGGATTGCTGGTCGTAGCGAGGTCGACCTGCTCGTACGGCACGAGGGGCACCTGGTCGCCGTTGAGGTCAAGCTGAACGCCACGCCATCGCCGCGATTCGGCGACCACATTCGGCGCCTGTTCGAGGCGCTGCCCGGCGACACGCTGGCGCCGGGGTACGTGGTCACGCCCGGAGACTCGCGCTTGCCGCTTGGCGCCAGCGTTCAGGCGCTTCCGTTCGCACGGTTGTAGGCGGGGCGACAATCACTATATCCACCCAAGGACAATTGCGAGACCGAATACAAACAGGAGCGGTGAGGCAATCCTGAGTTGCAGGTAGTAGCCATATTCGTACTTGTTCTCGCGACCTGTGTAGAACCGCTGCGTGCCTGCGATTCTGCGCGCGTTCAAGAATACTCCGGCTGCAATAATCATGATGCCGAGTCCTTGAGCACGCGTGACGCCGTTCATCTCATCTCCATCCAGAGACCATGGTGGTCTTGCCCGTGCATCGGTCCGTATGAAGCCCTAGAGCTGCGACTCGCCTTACTCGCACACCGGCGCTGGGAGCCGCAGGGTCACCGGAAAGGAAGCGGTACGTCGCCGGGTCGTAGAAAGTGCAGACTCCCACTCCACCTGTGACTGTCCAGGAAGAACCAGGGTATCCTCGTAGCCTTCCTCAAGCGTGAAGGCGGTCTCCTCGAAGTAGTACGGTTCGTCGGAGCCCCCTCCGTAAAGGATAATCCTTATCATGCCGCCATGGTGCCAGCCTCTCGCCAGCCTGTGAAGGTTCCGTGTCGCGTTCTCAGCCGCCTTGCGGTTGCCGTTGAATTTCCAGTTGCAGATATGAATACTCCATTCAATACAGCACAACCCCCGGCCACTTGTGCTCAGGCACGAGTGTGTAGATCCGCTCACCAGAGCGACCGGTGCAGCGTCGCCGGCAAGTCAGTTCGGCCTAGTCAATCCAGAGACGCGCGATCCACACCATCCCGGCGGCGCCACTCACCGCGAGGAGCAGGGCCGTCTGCGAATCAGACAGCCCCGAGCCAGTGATGGCGGACGAAACGGCACCCGCCGAAATGAGCAGGGCAGCAGAGGATGAACCCACAATCATTGCGCGCAGCATGAGGTGGCGGGACTTCGCCGCCCGATTAGTCTTCAGTTCCGTAACCGCAGGCGGGCCAACCGCGTCGCCAAGGTCCTTCTCCGCCACGAACCCTGCCAGTTGCCGGGCGACCACATACTCGATAGACGTGAACAGGACGACGAATAGCGCGAAACCAGCGGTCTCCGCTCCGAAGAAAGCGAGTAGCACGATGAACAGCGCCATTGAACTAGCCTGAAGGCGAAGCGCTCCCGCAACACTCCGGACATATCTCTCGACCTCCATCGCGCGCGACTCTGCAGTAGCATGCTCCATCTGCAGTGCGCTCAAGGCCTGCATCCGCGCGACCACACACCACAACATGGTGACGGCAGTCACTATGGCGGAACCAAACAACGTGACATCAATCACTGAATGCTCCTTCCGGTCCGCCATACCGAGTACCTGTTGATGGAGTCGCATAGGCCGACGGCCCGCCCAGTGCCTCCCATGCGAAGAGGACTACATGCCCAAGCATGGTCACCGTGGATCCTCCTGGAAACATGCCGAAGGCTGAGACTGCAACGTCCGGTAGTCCGGCCTCCCGGGCAGAAACCTTCTTGCCCATATAGCCGGCACTGAATATATCAAGTACGCCGCTCGCAACCCAACCGGCAGGACCGATTGCATCGCCGAGCACACCCAGAACCGTGACCGTCCAATCCCCCGCATCCGGTCTCGTGAGTGCTCCAAGGCCATAGAACTCGTATGGGTAGTAATGCAAGTTGCCCGTAACGAATCGCCCAGACGTCCCCAGCAGCTTCGCTCGAACGAGGTCCTTCGCCCTCTGTGAGTAGTCCGTCCATGAGTAGTGTTCGGGTCCACCGAATCCGTATTCCACCACGTAGCGCATGTAGAGGGCGTACATCGCGGCAGTCATGCAGTTCGACCGATGTCGGATTGTCCAGGAAAGCACGCCGAAGACGGTCGACTCTCCCGCCTTCTTGGAATCACTCTGTGTTTGATCCTCTTCGAGCAGCTTCTCGGTGCTCTTGGACGAGCCAATGCCGCTGTCCCTAACCATCTGCGCCCCGCCCGGGTCGATGCCGTTCATCGGGTCGTCCCCGCAGTACGCGAACGCGTTCAGGCTCCCGGGGTCCCCCGCGCTCGGAGCTGCGGGATCCGCGCTCAGGAAGCGGTAGGTCGCCGGGTCGTAGTATCTGGCGGGCATGTAGAAGAGGCCGGTCTCGGCGTCTGCATAG
>JBBQIR010000035.1:0-21722 GCA_038325105.1 Coriobacteriia bacterium | reverse complement strand
GGCGTGCTCATCATGATGTTCTGGATCAGCCCACTCCTTGCGTCGATCTCGCTCCTCGTGATCCCGATGAGCGTGGTCGTGACGATGTTCATCGCGAAGCGATCGCAGAAGCAGTTCGTGGCGCAATGGGACCGCACCGGCAAGCTCAACGGCCACATCGAGGAGATGTTCTCCGGGCACAGCGTCGTGAAGGTCTTCGGCCGCCAGCAGGAGGCCATCGATATCTTTGACCGCGAGAACGAGGCGCTCTACGAAGCGAGCTTCAAGGCACAGTTCATCTCGGGCACGATCATGCCGTCGGTGAACTTCCTCAATAACCTCAACTACGTGGGCATCGCCGTCATCGGTGGCCTCCGGGTCGCTCAGGGGCGCATCACGCTCGGTGACGTGCAGGCGTTCATCCAGTACTCCCGCCAGTTCACGCAGCCCATCGCTCAGACCGCCAGCATCGCCAACACTCTGCAGTCGGCTGTTGCCTCGGCCGAGCGCGTCTTCGAACTCCTCGATGCCGAGGAGGAACGCCCCGAGACCACTACGCCGCAGACGCTCACCGACTCGACCGGTCACGTGGAGTTCCGCAACGTGTCGTTCAGCTACAAGGCTGACGAGCCACTCATCGAGGACCTCAGCCTCGAGGCCGAACCCGGCCAGACGGTCGCGATCGTCGGCCCCACTGGCGCCGGCAAGACCACGCTCGTGAACCTGCTTATGCGCTTCTACGAGATCGACGCCGGCGCCATCCTTGTGGACGGCATCGACACCCGTGACCTTACGCGCGACAACCTGCGCCACACGTTCGGCATGGTGCTGCAGGACACGTGGCTGTTCAAGGGCACCATCCGGGAGAACCTTGCGTACGGTCGTGAGGACGCGACCGAGAAGCAGATCCAGGCCGCCGCGGCCGCCGCGTACGTCGACCACTTCGTGCGCACGCTGCCCGAGGGCTACGACACGGTACTCAACGACGACAGCTCGAACATCTCGCAAGGCCAGCGCCAGCTGCTGACCATCGCCCGCGCTTTCCTGGCGGACCCGGCGATCCTCATCCTCGACGAGGCGACGAGCTCGGTCGACACACGTACCGAAGCGCTCATTCAGAAGGCGATGACGCGGCTCATGAACGACCGTACAAGCTTCGTCATCGCGCACCGCCTCTCAACGATCCGCGACGCCGACCTCATCCTCGTGATGAACGAAGGCCAGATCATCGAGTCCGGCACGCACGACGAACTCATCGGCCAGCACGGCTTCTACTGCGATCTCTACAACAGCCAGTTCACCGAGCCGCTCGACGAGGCGGTGTAGTGACAGTGGCAAGAACCGTCAGCGCAACTCAGAACGTCAGCCGCATGTGCATGGTGTGCGGCCGGGACAACCCGTGGAGCCTCAAGGCGCGATTCCTTGAGCTGGAGGGCACCGAACTACTCGGCGTCTTCCAGCCGCTCGAGGAACACCAGAGCTACCCCGGGCGGCTCCACGGCGGTATCTCCTCGGCGATTCTGGACGAGACGATCGGACGCGCGATCAACCTTACCGATCCCGATGCGTTCGGCGTGACGGTCGAGCTCACGATCAAGTTCCGCAAGCCGGTGCCGCTTAACGGCGAGGTGCGTGCGATCGCGCGAATCACTCGCGACTCGAAGCGGCTCTTCGAGGGCACGGGTGAGATCGTGCTGGCTGACGGCACGGTCGCCGTCGAGGCGAGCGGCAAGTACATGAAGATGCCGATCGAGAAGATCGCCGAGGGGGACTTCGATGCCGAGTGGTTCCCGGACGTGCGCGAGGCACCGGCGGAGTTTGAGATCTAGACCAGGCCCGCAACGTCCGAATGCAGAACGGCCCCGCCGGTTGGCGGGGCCGTTCGCGTACCTCAGGTCGTGAACGCGACCAGTTTGTGTGCATCCGTCACCGCTCATGAAGGCTTCCATGTTGCTGTCGCCGGTATCAGATCCGTCGCCGGCGATATCGCAGAGTATGAAAACACCCGTCTGCATGTCCTTAACGTACGTGTCGATGCCGGTCCCGAGGTGTTCAATCCCCGGGTCACCGTTCGTGTCAGTCGCCACCAGGCTCTTGCCGGTGACGAACGAGACGTAGCGACCATCATCGCTGATAACGCCCTGGTCGGACAAGTCGTTGGCCTGCGTGCCGTCGGAGGCGACACTCACGCGCTGTGGTATCAGCGGGGAGTACATCGTCGTCGGCGTCACCGCAAGCGCGCCGGTGGGCCCAACAATCACCCCGAGTGCGAAGACCACCGCCATGAGTACCCGCGCGGTCTTTCGGCCAGCACTCTTCCTTGAGTATCCGGACATAGAGCCATCTCCTCCCCAAGCAACATCCAACAAGCACGCCCGTCTCGTTCGCAGGCGTGCTCATCCACCCATGAGAAAGTTGTAGCCGATAACGTCGGGTTGTATCAAGGAAGTTTGGGGGTTCCCCGCGATCGCCGACAGGATACCCGTTAGCCGTCGCATGGTACCGCGAAGGCTCAGCCTCGAATCCATGCCGGTGAGTGCATGTGCCAGCCGCCGTGCGGGGCATTGCGCACAGCACTCTGGACCAGCACCGCGATGCTCCCGGCGAGAAGCGCCGCCGTCAGAGCTGCGGTGTAGGTGAACACGGGACCGCTCGTCCCGACGAGCAGGATCACCACCGAGAAGAATGCCGCACCGCCCCATGACCCGAAGACCGTGCCGCGGAGAAGACCATGCACGGCGTCGGTGCCCTGACGCCGGTGCGATGACGTGGCCATGATGCCCGCCAGTACGGGCAGCGGGGCGAGAAAGCCGGCGGCCTCCGCACCGAGGAACCGCGCGCTGGTTGTCACCAGCAGCACGACCGTCGCCGCGACGACCATGCGGGCGGCGAGGATTCGTTTGCGCGGTCGGGGAGGCGACGCGAAATCATCCGGTGCCTGGATCACGAAGGCAAGCCCCGCGAGTGCGAGAGCGACCAAGCCGATGACCCACAGGAGCGACAGGTGAACGAACGACATGAGAACCGCAGTAGCCGCGAAGGCCGCCAGGGCCACGATGAGCGACTGCCACCACGACCGCCTGCTGGAAAGGAGCGCGTAGGTGATGCAGAACGCGCCGGCTGCAACGAACCCGAGCAATGTACCGTATGCCGCGTTGGCAGCGAAGCGCCGTCCGTACTGCGCGAAGAGAAATACCGACATCGGACCCGAGACGAGCGGCAGACCGAGTATGAGTCCCCCGACGAGCGCGCCCCATTTCCGTACGGCGAACGTGGCCCCCGCGAGGAGCAGCGGGCTAATCAGAACTTTGGCAAAAACGAGGGTCACCGGTACTCCAGGGCTAAAAACTCAAGGACGCTACCCCTGTATATTCGGCACTAATAAGCGTAAAGTCTATTTGTTCTTTTCTTTGCTTAGCATCGTACTTTGTTTCTCTTAGGAGAAGACATGCTCAACACGACACGTCTCCGCATCCTTCGTGAGGTCGCGGCACGCGGCACGATCATTGCGGCGGCCGAAGCGCTCTACCTCACACCGCCCGCTGTCTCTCACCAGCTTAAAGTCCTCGAGCGGGAGATCGGCGTGCCACTCCTGGAGCGCACCGCCCGCTCGATCCGGCTGACCGATGCCGGCATGCGTCTGGTGCAGCATGCCGAGACCATCCTCGCCGAGTGCGAGACCGCGTATGCGGACGTCGTTGCCTTCGCCAGCGAGGTCAGCGGGCACATCAGACTCTCGACCTTCCAGACCGCAGCACAAAGCTTCGCGCTACCCGCGGTGGCCAGTCTGCTCGAGCGGTACCCGATGCTCTCGGTGGTCGTGCACGAACTCGAGCCGTTGCGCGCTCTCCCCGCTCTCAAGTCCGGACAGATCGACATCGCGCTCTCGCACGAGTGGGACTTCGTGCCGCTGCCCAAGGACCCTGGCATCGACCGCTTCGATCTGCTCACCGAGCCGATCGTGGTGCTCTTGCCGACCGGTCATCCGCTCGCGTCAGCACCCGTTCACTTGAGCGACCTTTCCGAGGAGAACTGGTGCGTGGCCCAGGAGAGTGCGGCGAGCCGCCTCGCGGTCGAGCGCATCGCGCAGTCTGCCGGCTTCGAGCCGCGGATCATCCTCGAGAGCAACTACTTCCGCGCGATCGGGTCCGCCGTCGAAGCCGGGCTCGGCGTGGGCGTCGCACCGCTCATGACCGACCTTCGAGGGCTCGACATCGTCATCCAGCCGCTCATCGAGCCCGCCATGAACCGCAAGATCTTCGCCGCAGTGAGGCGAGGTTCGGGTGGGTCGCCCGCGATGAGCGCGGTGCTCGGCGCCCTCAAGGCGGTCGCGGGCACCCTCGGTCCGGACGCGCTGCCGGAGTTTCGCCCCTGACCGCTTAGGTGCTGCCCGTGCGCTCCCCGCGCTGCCAGACGTCGGCCACAAGTGGCGCCCCGGGCCGGTAGGCCAGGTGCACGTACGACGGCGCGTCGAGCAGCACGAAGTCGGCGCTGCTGCCGGGCGCAATCCGACCGACGTCGTCGCGCCGGAGCGCGAGCGCACCGCCGGCGGTGGCGGCGTGGAGTGCCTCGGCGGGTGTGAGGTTCATCTCACGCACCGCAAGCGCGATCATGAGCGGCATCGAGGTCGTGAACGACGATCCCGGGTTACAGTCGGTCGCAAGCGCGACGTACACCCCGGCATCGAGCAGGCGGCGTGCGTCCGGGTACGGGGAGCGGGTCGAGAAGTCCGCACCCGGCAGCAGCGTCGCGACCGTGAAACTGGCCGCGAGCGCGTCGACATCCTCGTCCGAGAGATACGTGCAGTGGTCCACGCTCGCCGCTTCGAACTCGACGGCGACCTGCACGCCGGGCCCATGCGCAAGCTGGTTGCCGTGCACGCGCGGCATGAGTCCGGCAGCAACACCGGCAGCAAGCACGCGAATCGTCTCGAGTTCGTCGAAAGCGCCGGTGTCGCAGAAGACGTCGACCCACCGGGCAAACGGCACGCACGCGACGAGCATCTCGCCGCACACGAGGTCCATGTATGCCGCGCGGTCCTCCGCGTACTCGGTCGGCACGACATGCGCGCCGAGGAAGGTGGTCTCGGGTGTGAACTCGGACGCTATCCGGAGCAGACGACTCTCATCATTGGTGGTCAGGCCGTAGCCGCTCTTGATCTCGACCGTGGTCGTGCCCGAGGCGTTCGCCTCCGCAAGCAGGCGCGCAGCGTTCGCGCGGAGATCGTCGTCCGAGGCGGCCCGCGTTGCGGCGACGGTAGTCATGATGCCGCCGCCCGAGTAGCGTTCGCCCGCCATGCGCGCCGCGAACTCTGCGGAACGCTCGCCGGCGAACACGAGGTGCGTGTGGCTGTCGACGAAGCCGGGCACGACCGCAGCTCCGCCGACGTCGGTGCTGGCGTCGGTCGCGGGAGCGTCTGCCGCGGAGCCGACCCACGCGACACGGTCGTCCTCGACCACGAACGCGGCGTCGCGCAGGATGCCGAGCGGCGACTCGTCGCCGAGCGATGCGTCGCACGTGACGAGCTCGCCGATTCCGGTGATGAGCGTGGAGGTCATCGCTCACCTTCGCGCACCGGGATGCGCACGCCGCGCTCCTCGGCCACCTCGATCGCGCGGTCGTAACCAGCATCGGCGTGCCGGATGACGCCCATGCCGGGGTCGTTGGTGAGCACCCGCGCGAGCTTCTCGGCGGCAAGCGGCGTACCGTCGGCCACGCTCACTTGACCCGCGTGGAGCGAGCGGCCGATGCCGACTCCGCCGCCGTGGTGGAACGACACCCACGACGCACCGGAGGCAACGTTCACGAGCGCGTTCAAGATCGGCCAGTCGGCGATGGCGTCGCTGCCGTCTAGCATCGACTCGGTCTCGCGATAGGGGCTGGCCACGCTGCCGCAGTCGAGGTGGTCTCGGCCGATGACGATGGGTGCCTTGAGCGTGCCGTCGGCGACGAGCTCGTTGAAGCGAAGGCCCGCGCGGTCGCGTTCGCCGTAGCCGAGCCAGCAGATGCGGGCGGGCAGACCCTGAAATGCGATCTTGTCCTGCGCCTTCGTGATCCAGCGCCTGAGCGCATCGTTCTCGGGGAAGAGCTCGAGCACGGCTTTGTCGGTAGCGGCGATGTCGGCGGGATCGCCGGAGAGCGCGGCCCAGCGGAACGGGCCCTTGCCCTCGCAGAAGAGCGGTCGGATGTACGCCGGCACGAAGCCCGGGAACTCCCATGCGCGTGTGTAGCCGCCGAGTTCGGCCTCGGCCCGAATCGAGTTGCCGTAGTCGAAGACCTCGGCGCCCGCGTCCATGAAGCCGACCATCGCCTCGACGTGCTTCGCCATCGACGCGCGCGCCTGGTCGGTGAAGCCCGCGGGGTCCTTCTCGGCGGCAGCGTGCCAGTTTTCGAGTTCGATGCCGAGCGGCAGGTACGCAAGCGGATCGTGCGCCGAGGTCTGGTCGGTCACGATGTCGACCTCGATGCCGCGGCGAAGCAGCTCGGGCAACACGTGCGCGCAATTGCCCTGAAGGCCGACGCTCAGCGGCCGACGCTCGCGCTTGGCGGCCAGCACGCGCTCGACGGCGTCATCGAGGTCGGCGGTCCACTCGTCCATGTAGCGCTGCGCGACACGACGCTCGAGGCGCGACGGGTCGACGTCGACCACGAGCACCGCGCCATCGTTCATGGTGACCGCGAGCGGCTGTGCGCCGCCCATGCCGCCGCAACCGCCGGTGACGGTGAGCGTGCCGGCGAGTGTGCCGCCGAAGCGCTTCTCGGCAATGGCGGCGAAGGTCTCGTAGGTGCCCTGGACGATGCCCTGCGTGCCGATGTAGATCCACGAGCCGGCCGTCATCTGGCCGTACATTGTGAGGCCGAGGTGCTCAAGGCGGCGGAACTCGGGCCACGTCGCCCAGTCGGGCACGAGGTTGCTGTTCGCGATGAGCACGCGCGGCGCCCACTCGTGAGTGCGAAAGACGCCGGCGGGCCGACCCGACTGCACGAGCATCGTCTCATCGGCCTTGAGGGTGCCGAGCGTGCGCACGAGCGCGTCGAACGAGCGCCAGTCGCGGGCGGCCTTGCCGCTGCCACCGTAGACGACGAGGTCGTCGGGTCGCTCGGCAACCTCGGGATCGAGGTTGTTCATGAGCATGCGGAGCGCGGCCTCCTGCTGCCAGCCCTGCGTGGAGAGCGTAGTGCCGCGCGCGGCGCGCACCGGACGGGCGCCTTCGGTCATCGCAATGTCCCTTCGTGGTGGGTGTTCATTCGAGCTCCCCGATCGCAGCCTCGACCGCTTCCACGAGCGCACCCGACACCACGAGCCCGTGCGCGGCCTCGATCTCCTCCGCCAGGTACCGGTCGGGTCCCGGTCCGGCGACGTGCTCACGCAGGAGCGCGCGTGCCGCAGCCGACCCGGCGCCGGGTTCGAGAGCGGCGCGCAAGTCGATTGCCCGGGCCGCAGTAAGCAGCTCGATCGCGAGCACCCGCGAGAGCCCGTCGACCGAACGACGCAGCTTGCGGGCACCGTTCCAGCCCATGGAGACGTGGTCTTCCTGCATCGCCGAGGACGGTATCGAGTCCACGCTCGCGGGCACCGCGAGCCGCTTCATCTCGCTCACGATCGACGCAGCCGTGTACTGCGCGATCATATGCCCCGAATCCACGCCGGGGTCGTCCGCGAGAAACGGCGGAAGCCCGTGCGAGCGCGCGGCATCAAGCATTCGGTCGGTGCGCCGCTCGCTCATCGACGCAAGGTCGGCGATCGCGATCGCCAGGAAGTCGAGCACGTACGCCACCGGCGCACCGTGGAAGTTGCCGTTGCTCTCGATGCGGCCGTCCTCGAGCACGACCGGGTTGTCGATTGCCGAGGCAAGCTCGCGCCCGGCGACCATCTCGGCATGCGTGATCGTGTCGCGCACCGCGCCCGCCACCTGCGGCGCGCACCTGAGCGAGTACGCATCTTGCACGCGGTTGTCGTACGTGCGGTGCGACGCCATCATCGCCGAGCCCGCGAGCACCCGCATGAGGTTGCGCGCCGAGGCCGCCTGTCCCGGGTGCGGTCGCAGCGCCTGCAGCTCCGGCGCGAACACGCGATCCGTGCCGAGCAACGCCTCAACGCTCATCGCAGCAGTAATGTCGGCGACTTTCGCAAGCGCACGAAGGTCCGCAATCGCAAGAGCCAGCATGCCGAGCATCCCGTCGGTGCCGTTGATGAGCGCGAGCCCTTCCTTCTCCTCCAGCTCGACCGGCTCCAGGCCGGCTGCTGCAAGCGCCTCGGCGGCGCACACCTGGCGCCCGTCAGCGACGTGTACGACGCCCTCGCCCATGAGCGCGAGTGCACAATGCGCGAGTGGCGCAAGGTCACCAGAGCACCCAAGCGAGCCGTACTCGAACACGCACGGCGTGATGCCCGCGTTCAGCATCCCCGCGTACGCCTGTGCGGTCGACAGCCGCACACCCGTGCGTCCGGTCGCAAGCGTTGCCAGCCGGAGCAGCATCATCGCACGAACGACCTCGGTCTCAACCTCGGCGCCGCTGCCCGCCGCGTGTGAGCGCACGAGCGAGCGCTGCAACTGGTCGCGCATCGAGGGCTCGATGTACTTGGTGGCGAGTGCCCCGAACCCGGTGCTGACCCCGTAGACCGGAACGCCGGAGGCGGCAAGTTCATCGATGCGCAGGCGTGTCGCCTCGACCGCCGTGATAGCTTCGGCAGCAAGTTCAATCCGTGCCCCGCCGCGCGCAACCGCGACAACATCCGCCAGCTTCAGTGGTCCTGCTCCGACAATGATGCCTACGTCCATGGTCTCCGGGTCGCCTCTCGTTCGGTGGTCGGCTCAGGCTGTCCGACCGCACCGCGTGTTCACATCACGTACAGTCTACCGCCAAAAAGAAGGAGGGCCGCATACGCGGCCCTCCGATGGGTCCGGTAACAAACGCAGGTCATGCTTTGACCGAGAACCGCAGTGCGAATCCTGCGATGGCCGAAAACGCGATGGCTGCAAGCAGGATCATGCTCTCGCTACCGGTGTACGGCAGGAAGGGTTCGGGATCGGGGTCAGGGTCGGGGTTAGGCGTGAACGGCAGGAACGGGTCTTCGACGACAATGACGTCATCGTCGGCGTTATTCGTCAGGTTCTCGTCATCGGGGTGGAAGATAGTGACGACGTTCGCAACGTCGGTCGAACCATTCGGGACATCGTCGAGCACCCGTACGGTGTAGACGATGACCACTGGGCCGTCTTCGGCGGTCAGAGGACCGGCGATGTTCCACACGATCGTCCCGTCGACGACCACGCCGCCGACAGCATCGACCACGACGACATACCGCTCGTCGAAGTCGTCGGTGATGACGAAGTCCGATGCAGAACCCTCACCCACGTTGCGATACGTGAGCGTGTAGGTCACGAGATCGCCGGGCGCGGCGGTCGTGACGTTCGCGGACTTCTCGATCGCGAGATCGGGAGCAGTGAACGGCAGTTCATCTTCGGCGTTGCCGACGTAGACCGTGGCATCCTGGCCCTCGGCGAGCGTGATGCCGATCGGCAGCGTCACGGTCGCGTGCCAGCCTTCGGGAACGGTCTCGTCGACCGTGTACTCACCGGCAGCCAGTTCGGCAAAGAGAGACTCGCCAGCTGCGTCGGTGGGGATGGTCTGAAGGTACTCGGGACCGGAAACGGTGATGTCGACGCCCTGGATCACGGGCTCGCCCTCGTCCATCACGCCGTCCTCATCGAGGTCGTTGAACTTCACGACCGTGAGGTCGGAGGGAACGGGCGGGCATGGCTGTCCACCAAGATCCCAATCGATGATCTTGTCGGTGGGATGTCCGTTGCTGAAGAGCACGTAGATCGGGGGGCCGAGATACAGATCGGTCTGGAAGTAGCCACAATCGGGCATCGGGACGGTCACGGTGTGCGTTCCGGGGCCGTAGGTTCCAGTGACCGAGGCGACATGGATCTGAACGTCGTACGGATATCCGTTGCCGAGGTTGGGAGTGACGTCATCGGGCCAGGTGTAGCTCGAGAACGTCAGTTCCAGTGGGCACGCATCGGCTGGGATGGTGAACGTAGCGGATCCTCCGACGACACTGACCTGGAGCAGGCTCCTCCATGCGCTGGCTCCGCTTGCTGAGAGTATCTCGCAGCGTGTGTCCTTAGGGACGGAACCCTCATCAGGCTGCGTGCTTGCGGGCTTGATGACGGGACCGACTAGACCCGATTCGACTGGATCGCTGACCTTCGGTCCACTCACCTCGATAACCGGTTCAACCGGCGAGACCACTACAGGCTCCGGTTGTGCCGGCTCGGAAACCACCGGAACTGGTGCATCTACCTTCGGTGGTTCCGGGACAGGCTCCACGGGAGCCACCTCCGGCACCGCGAGCTCAGGCACCTCGACTATGGAGGGGGCCGGAACCGCAACGGCGAACGGCGCGGCGATCGAGAACAGGAACGTCGACGCCACGAGAATCGAGAGGAGTTGGGATGTCCTCCTGGTTCGATGTACGAGTTGATGTAGCATTGTTCTCACCTTCCTGCTTTTTGAGAACCGCCCCGCCCCTACAGGCAGCACGATTGAACCATCTGAGTGGTTACTGCCCAAGATGAGAGTACTCTAATCTATTCTTTTAGCACATGCTAACTCCCTCTGAAAGCACAAACGGCCGCAAGCGGAAACGAGGAACCACAATGACTGCCGCGAAGCTTCCCGACGATCCACTCTGGCCCAGAGCCGCGTCGTGGCTCGTGCCGATCGGCGACGGTCAGCCCGAAGGCGATCTCGCACTGCTCGGCGTGCCCGCGCATGTACACTCCATCACGCCGACCGGCGCGCACGCGACGCCTGCGGCGATCCGCGCCGCGCTCGCGCGCTACTCGACCTACTCGGCAAGCACCGGCATCGACGTGTCCGTGCTGCGTGCCGTCGACCTCGGCGACATCGACGAACCCGACAGTCCTGAAGGCGAAGCGCGCGTCTCGGCCATGGCAACAACCGCCGAGGAGCGCTTTTCGCTGCTCCTCGCGCTCGGTGGCGACAACTCGATAACCTTCCCGCTCATGCGGGGCACCGCGCACGGCGACTTGAGCGGGTGGGGACTGATCACGCTCGACGCCCACCACGACCTGCGCGACGGCGAGAGTAACGGCTCACCGGTGCGCCAGCTCATCGAGGCGGGCGTCCCCGGAGCGCATGTAGTGCAGATAGGCATCGCCGACTTCTCCAACTCGGCGGAGTACTCCGCACGCGCACACGAGCTCGGCATCACCGTCATCCCGCGCGCCTCGCTGCGCGGTCGCGACATGTCCGAGGTCGCCGGGGAGGCGCTGCGCATCGCAGGTCACGGCGGCAGGCCGGTGTTCGTCGACATCGATGTCGACGTGTGCGACCGCGCCGAGGTCCCCGGGTGCCCCGCGGCCGCGCCAGGCGGCATCACGGCAGACGAGCTGCGACAGCTCGCACACTTGCTCGCCTCGGACGCTCGCGTGCGCGGTATCGACATCACCGAGATTGACGCGACGGCGGATGCGTCCGACGGTCGGACGGTGCGGCTGGCGGCGCTGCTCGTGTTGGAGATTGCGGCCGGGCTGGCACTTCGCGCAGCACAGTAGCGTACGGCGGCGTTACTTCCGGCGCTCGGGCGGCACGACCGGGACGACATTCGTGCCAGCGTCGCCGGCGACGATCGCTGTGATGTCCGCAAGCCGGCCGATAGCGGCGCGCTTGCCCGTCGCCTTCACGAACCGGCAGGCAGCCTCGACCTTCGGGCCCATCGAACCGGCCGGGAACTCGTACGCGTCGAGTTCCTCCGGAGTGACCCAGCCAAGCAGCTGCTGCTGCGGCGTACCCCAGTCAAGGCAGACCCCCTCGGCATCGGTCGCCATCACGTAGAGGTCGGCGTTGAGTTCGCCTGCGAGAAGTTCACTTGCCAGGTCCTTGTCGATGACGGCCTCGATTCCCACGAGCGTGCGGGTGCCGTCGGGCAGGTACACCGTGGGAATGCCGCCTCCGCCCGCGCAGATGACGACCGCACCCTTCTCAACGAGCCAGCGAATCGGCTCCATCTCGAAGATTCGCTTGGGTTCCGGCGATGCGACCACGCGCCGCCACTCCCCGCCGTCCTGCTTGAAGACCCAGCCCTTTTCCTCGGCCAGCGTGTCGGCGGCGGCTTTCTCGTATATCGGGCCAACGAACTTGGTGGGGTTCTGGAACGCGGGGTCGTCGGGGTCGACCTCGACCATCGTGAGCAGCGTCGCGATGTGCTTCTCGAACGGAATGACGTTGCCAAGCTCCTGCTCAACCATGTAGGCGATCATGCCCTGGGTCTGTGCCCCGAGCACGTCAAGCGGATACGGCTCGACCGCGGTGTATGCCGCCGCTTGCAGGGCGAGCAGTCCCACCTGCGGACCGTTGCCGTGCGCGACGACGAGGTTATGTGACGCGGCAAGCGGCGCGAGCGCCTGAGCCGCGATCTTAACGTTGGCGCGTTGTGCCTCGGCGGTCATCGGGTCGGTGCGCCGCAGAAGCGCATTTCCGCCAAGCGCAACAACGATGGTCAGCTTCTCCATGAACGGTCTCCTTCGCGATGATTGCTTCCTGTGCGCCGGGATTGTATGCAGAAAAACTGAATCTTGATGCATACTGCCCGGCGAAGCAAGCGCCTATCGCAATGAATCATGCCCGCAGGACCCGTACCTCAGTCGACGGCGTCACGCGAGATCGGACACGTCATACAGTGGCAGCCGCCGCGACCCTTCCCGAGTTCCGAGCCTTCGATCTCGATGACCTCGATGCCCGCAGCGCGAAGCGCCGCGTTCGTGTGCGTGTTCTTTGAGTATGCGACCACCACGCCCGGCTTAAGCGCCACGACGTTGTTGCCGTCGTCCCACTGCTCGCGCGCCGACTGGAACGCGTTTCCACCCGTCGGGATCGTGCGCAGCTGCTTCACGCCAAGCGCGTCCGCGACCGCTTCGAGCAGCCCCTTCTCGGCTGTGATCTCGAAGGAGTCCTCGGCATCACCCGGTCTGATGCTGTAGACCTGCATCGAATCGATGACCCGTGGGTAGAGCGTCACCGCGTCGCGATCGACGAAGCTGAAGACCGTGTCGATGTGCATATACGCGCGGTCGACCGGCATACGGCACGCGATGATGCGCTCGGCGGATCCGGCCGAGAAGAGCGATCGCGCGATATGCTCGACCATTCGCCCGGTCGAGCGCTCCCCCATCCCGACGAGCACGGTCTTGTTGCCGATCGGCATGAGGTCGCCACCCTCGAGCGTGTTGCCCTGG
The DNA here is from genome assembly GCA_038325105.1 of Coriobacteriia bacterium. Classification (GTDB taxonomy): domain Bacteria; phylum Actinomycetota; class Coriobacteriia; order Anaerosomatales; family Anaerosomataceae; genus WSXY01. Next base: position 8,472 of record JBBQIR010000035.1, on the reverse strand, counting down.
CCAAGGTCCTCCACGCCGAAGCGGCCGGCATCGCCTTCCGGCGGATACCAGAACGAGAACTCCTCGGCGGCGAAGCGCGGATGGTAGCGGTAGATGGTCGACGTGTTCACGACCTCGAGGCGTCGTGCGTGCCAGAAGAGCGGCGGCAGCACCACGCCACCGTAGAGCCACGCGCTCGAGTCGCGCGTGAAGAGGCTGTTGGGGAGCGGCGGCAGCACGAACGAGGTCGGCTCGGCAAGCACGGCGCCCAATGAGTGACGGTTGAGCGCGTCGAGATCGAAGCCTTCGAGTTCCGAGATGAGCAGGCCGCTCACGAGCACCTCGGCAAGGCGGTCGGACGGGAGCGCGAGGAGGAACGCGCGGAGATCACGCACGAGCGACGGGCCGACGGTGTATGAGGAGACGAGGCGCGTCACGATGTCCGCGCGCGCAGCCGCAGAAGCCGAGAGGGTCTCGGCGAGGAGATCGTACAGATAGAGCACCTCGACGTCGTGGTCCCGCATGACGTCGGTGAACGCGTCGTGCTCGCGCTGCGCCCGCTCGACCCACACGAGGTCGTCGAAGAGGAACTCCTCGCGATTGGCCGGCGTGAGCCGCTCGAGCGCGAGCCCGGGACGGTGGACGAGAACGGTCCGCAGCGTACCGACTTCCGAGAATGCGCCGATGGGTGCCATGTGACCTGACCTTCTGTACGAGTGTGCCTGCCCGGACATCATATCCGATGCGTGATGCGCTCCAGCGAGTCTACGGCGCCTCGGTGTACCGCAGCTGCTTGCCGGTCGCAGTGTCCACGACGATGGTCGCCGCGTACGCGTCGGCGGGATCGCCATCGATCGTCGTGCGGGAATACGTCAGCAGCCACTCCGACATGACTTTGACCTGGTTGAGCAGCGTGTACGCTTCGCTCGAGGTGCCGTACTCGGCTCCGAGGCGCTCCTGCCGAATCGCCCGCAGGTAGTACGCGCCCACGACCTGCGCTTCTTGCTCGCTGACCCCGTCGCTCGTATCGATGGTGGACTCGACGCCCGCGTCGGGAATCGCAGCTTCGATCGCACCTGGGTCGGGAGTGATGACGATCGGCTCCCCGACCTTCTCGGCGGTCTTGTCGACGGGCTTGGTCGTTGCGGTCTTGGCCGCGTCGTCGGGAGCGGTGCTCTGGCAGCCGGACATGACCGCAAGCGAAAGAATCAGGGCAAGTGCCAGGGGTGCTCTCATAGTCGACGACCGCTCTCTCTCGGGTTCGTTGTGAGTACTCTACCAGCAGCCGAGCAAACACTCGTCGCTAGTCGCGCTTCCAGAGGCCGGAGTTCACGAAGAGATCCTCGACCTCTTTGCGTGCCCAGGGTGTCTTGCGCAGGAACTTGAGTGAGGAGGTAATGCTCGGGTCGCTCTTGAAGCAGTTGATGGCGACCCGCTTCGCGAGGCCGTCCCAGCCGTATTCATCGACCAGTCTGTTGAGAATCGCTTCGAGCGTGACGCCGTGGAGCGGATCCCTGGGGTTCCCGTCGACCATGTCCGGTTTCGCTCCTTCGCGTCGTAGGTGTCGCTCGTTCGGAGCGCCCGCTGATTCTACATCGAGTCTGCAGCTTCGAGTCGATCCAGCAACTCGTGGAACGCCTCGTGCTTCCCCTCACCCACGACAGTGCGCTCGATGTCCTCGTATCCCTCGCAGAGCTCCAACTGCATCGGTTCGCTCAGTCCGACGTCGGCAAGCGCGAACACGCCTGCTTCCTCGGATGCGATGTGCAGGCGAAGCAGCGCGGCGTACTCGCCGATCGCTCTCGCTATGTCGGTCCACGCCGTCGAGTCGCGGCCCTCAACGGCCCCGAGGCCTGCTGCAATCACCGAGACGATCGCCCGGCCCTCCTCGTGCTCTGCGAGCAACCGGTCGATCTGCTCGTGCGCGCCCTCGACATCCTCACCGAGGAGTACCGCGAACAGGAGTTCTTCTTCTTTGTGGTGGTGGCAGGCGTCAACGAACACGCGCAGGAACTCGAGCACCTCGGCGAGTGCGGGGGCGTCCGCCTCGGTGAGCGAACGAGCGACCATACGCTCGAGAACCGCGAGCATGCGTTCGACGGCACGATGCTCATGCCTCAGGTCGTCAGTTGCAGTCATCTCGATCTCCCGCCTTCGGGTCTGCGCTGGTGTTGTCCTCTACATACCCATGACGTCCCCGAATACGCGAAGACCCGTCACGTGGTCGCCTGCACCGGGGCGGGCACCGTCGCCTTAACCGGGCTCATCAAATACACCGCGTACCGCACGAGAACGTAGGCCACGATCAGTGCAGCGAACGCGTCCATCGTAGTCACCACGATCTTCGGGACGAACGAACCGGTCTCTGTGGTCGCGAGGAACGCGCTCGACTGCTTGAAGGCGATCGCGGTGATCACGAAGGGGAACGTGAGGGCAGCGTAGACCGGGGAGAACGCGGTCTTGAGGATGCGCGGCAGCGACACGAGCACGTACAGCACACTTGCCGCGGCGACAGCCAGAAGCGCATACACGACGCCTGCCTGCTTCACCTGTGTGACCGCGAGATAGCCTACGAGACACAGGCTCGGCGGGGCCGCGAAGATGGCTACCGTGGGAAGCGCCGGGGCGGGCAGAGCGCCGATTTTGATCAAGCGATACACGACCGCCGACAAGACCCCGACATACCCGAGCAGCCCCGCGTACAGGAGAATCCGACCGACTGGGACTGCGCCAAACGCCGGGCTCGTGACACTGGCAACCACGAAACCTACGAAGATGAGGAACCAGCCGGGCAGCACCTGCGCGAGCTTGAACGTGCCAATGAAGCGCACGGCGAAGAGTGCGACAACCACGAGCTGTAGGGCGAGTGCGGCAATCCACAGGCCCTTGGCGGGCGCTGCAGCGTAGGGCTTCAGGTACGTCGCAAGAAGCATGAGCGCCATGAAGAACGTCGGGACGACCGCGAACACCGCGGGATTCTCGAGTTCGGAGCGCACGCCGACGAAGTCGAGCACCACGCGGGCAACGAGCAGCAGCACGATCGCCGATGCGAGAACGCCGCACGTAGCGCGGACCGCAGGCGAATACGGGAGCAGCAGATTGCCAAGGCAGGCGATGCCCAGAGCGAGCGCGGACATCGGAATCGGGATCCTGCGAATGAACGACATCGATCAGACCTCCTGAAGTGCGGTCTCAAGCGCGAACTCGCGCGCGATGATCTCAGCGGTCTTTGCGGCCATCTCACCGGTGAACGCGACGCACTGCGCTTTGTGCTCGCCGCTCGCCATGTCCATCCCTTTGGTCTGAACGCTGCAGCACAGCACGCGATGACTTTCCCGGAATGCCTGCTGGAGTTCGTTGGCCAGCGCAAGCGACTTCACGGACTTCGGGTCGGCGGGGGAACTTGGACCCGTGCGTCCGAACACATACCCAAGGCTCAGGACGCCGCCGGAGACCGCACCGCACATGCACTTCGAGCGACCGACGCCGACCGGGAAGCCGGATGCGGCCGCGATGATCGCCTCGGGCATCTCGGGAGCGATGTTGTCGCGAACCGAGGCGACAATCGCCTCGGAACAGTAATACTGGCCCTGTCGGAAGTACGCCTCGGCGTCCTCCTGCACTTTCTGGACATCGGGGGACCGGTTCATGCGTACCTCCTGTGAGCGACAGTACGGGCGAGTGGCAGGTCTACACCACGTCGAACGCGATCGGCTCGCGCGCGTTGTGTAACCATAAATTATGCCACCCATCAGCGCAAGTGATACGAGCGCTGAAACTCCCCCAATACCGCCGAGCCAGGTCGATGAGAGCGGATAGCGCGCCACGACATCACGTTACGAGATCACGGCTAATGGGTCGTTCAGACTGCGCGGCGCCCCTTCACCTCTTTGAACCGGATCCAGCCTCTCTTGGCGAGGTAGCGCATGAACTTGGCGATTCTTTGCGCAGCTTCATCGATATCGTCCCCGGTCTTCCCGCTCTGAATGCGGGCGATCTCCAGGATGCTTCTCTCTCCGTCGATGCTGAGCCATGCCGATGAGGAAAGCTCGTCAAGCTCGATATCCGAGACCGGCTCTCTATTGACGAGCTTCCCCATCAGCCGCTTTACGGGACTGATATCAAGATCCAGGACAACACAGCCTGCGTCATTCACGGTGAACCCGTGGTGCCTGATCTCCGGCACATAGAGCACGAAGTTGTACTTGTCCAACGAACGGTCTTGTTCCGTCATCCGATCTTGTCCTTACGCAACGAGTACCAGTACATCCAGATCGCGAGCAGGAGGAACATCCCAAATGCGAGCAACTGGCTCCCAGCAATCGTCGGGAACCACTTGAGCCCCAAGGCGATGTCGGTTCCCAGTGCCGCAAAGACACCGATGACGATACCGATGAGTGCATCTCCTGCCACGAGTCCTGAAGCCAGAAGGATGCCTTTCTCGACCGCCTTGTCCTTCTCGGGCTCTGCGCCCTCCACCGGAGCCTTCTTACTCACGGCAGCGTCCTTCTCGCGAGCAATCCTCGTAGTGCGTTCGACGAGGTCTCTCACGATGCCACCGGCGAAGACTGCGGAACTCAGGCCCAGCGGCAGGTAGAGACCGAGGGCGACGGCGAGAATGGGGATGTTGACCAGGAAGCAAAACGCCGCCAATGCCACACCGATAAGTACGAGCGTCCACGGGAGCTGGGCGGTCATGATGCCCTCCACGATCAGCTTCATGAGTGTCGCCTGAGGGGCGGGAACGGCCGCCTCGCCGATTCCATACGCTGTGTTGAGGAGCATCACGGTACCGGCCGCGGCAACAGACGCGAGCACGAGGGCCCCGAACATGCCGATTTGAACATTGCGGGGGCTGCCGCCGATGACGAAGGTTGTCTTCAGGCTCTGTGCCGTGCCTCCGGCAACAGCAATGGCAACGCAGATCACACCGCCGACCATAAGTGCCATGGTCATGCCCTTGTCACCGGTATTTCCCATGAGCTTGAGTATGGTGGTCACGATGAGAAGCGATGCGATGGTCATGCCTGACACCGGGTTGTTCGAAGCGCCGATCATACCGACCATCCGGCCCGACACGACTGCGAAGAAGAAGCTGAAAAGCACCGCCATGAGCGCACCCACAGGACCGCCACCAACTGCCGGGACGAGCCACGTCAGAAGGAATCCGAGCACCGCTGCGGCGATGACCCAGGTGAGCGGTGCTTCCTGATCCATCCTCGTCACCGCTCCCGCTCCGCCTTTGCTCATACCTGCAGCGGCCTTCCGGAAGCTGGATATGATGGTGGGCAGGGACTTCGCGAGCGAGAGGAATCCTCCGGCTGCAACCGCGCCGGCACCGATGTAGCGGATGTAACTGGACCAGATGGCGAACGCGTCCATCTCCGCAATCGGAACGGTGGAGGGGAAGACCGGCGTGGCGATGCCCGATCCGAAGAACTTGATCATCGGGATCAACGCAAGCCACGCAACCACGCCGCCACCGAACATCAGCGTTGAGGTCTTCGTGCCGACGATGAAACCAACGCCCATGAGGGATGCCAGCGTGTCGACACCGACGATCGTTCCCTGATACGAGTTGATGGTGTAGGAGGCGTTCTCGCCCCAGAAGGCGAAGCCACCGGAAGCCATCTTGTAGAATCCGCCCACACCCATGCCGAGAAGAACCGTCTTGAACCCGCTTCCGCCTTCGCTACCCGTGACGAGAACCTCGGCTGCCGCCATCGACTCGGGATAGACGAGCGTGCCGTGCTCCTCGACGATGAGGTAGCGTCGCACTGGCGTGATGAAGAACACGCCCATGACCCCGCCAATGATGGTGACGATGATGATCGTCGTGATGCTCAGACCGAAGCCAAGCAGAATGAGCGCGGGGAGCACGAAGATGATGCCGCCTGCGATGGACTCGCCCATCGCCGCCAGCGACGCAACAACGTTCGCCTCCAGGATGTTGTTTCTCCGGAAGATGCCCCTCAGAAGACCCGTTGCGAGAATCGCCCCCGGGATGCCGGCGGAGATCGTAATGCCCACCTTGAGGCCGAGGTACGTGTTCGCCGCGGCGAAGATGAGAGCAAACAACACGCCCATGATGATCGAGTAACCGGTGAGCTCAGGCATCACCTCGGTCGTCGGGATGTAGGGCACGTAGTCATTGCCCGCTACGCCACCGTATGCCTGACTGGACAGCCCGGTGTTTCGCTTCTCCATCTTCAACCCCCTATTTCGATTTCTCGAGAACCGACAGCAGGAATGCCCACGTATTAGCCACCGAGCCTATGCTGAGATGCTCATCGGGTGTGTGCACGTTGTAAAGGTTCGGTCCGAAACTTATCATGTCCGTCTCCGGCAGCTTCTGCTTGAGCAGGCCGCATTCGAGTCCTGCGTGAATGGCCTGTATCCGGGCGTCTTGCCCTGACACTTCCTTGTAGGCGCCGACACACAGTTCCCGCACCAACGAGTCCTCCTCGTACTTCCACCCCGGATAGTCGCCGGTTCTGGCGCTCGTCGCGCCGACGAGACTCGCGAGTGCCTCGAGCCTGCCCGCGATATCCTCTTTGATCGAGTCGACCGAACTCCTAACCGAGACCGTCAAGGAGATGGACTCCCCCGACTGTGCAAGCACGCCGAGGTTCAGGCTGCTTTCCACGAGCCCTTCGAGGTCCATGCTCATCGACTGAACACCATGGGGGGCGATCGACAGGAAGTCGATGATTCTCTCGGTGGACGTCGCGTCGAGCTGACGCGAAACCGAGTCCGCACGTACCGCGACTATCTCGATGTCCGGATCGGCTGTGGCAAACTCCGCCTTCAGGTCCCCGGCAAACCGGGTCACGATGGACTCGATCCTCTCGAGTACGGCTGAGTCTCCCGTGATGGTGACCTGCGCTTCCCGCGCAATCGCATTGGACTTCGAGCCGCCTGACAGGTCGGCGATCGCGAACTCCCCCGCCGCTCGAGCCTCGGCAAGTACCCTCCCGAGCAGCTTGATCGCGTTGGCTCGCTGCCGAACGATCTCCATACCCGAGTGGCCGCCCTTCAGGCCTGAGATTTCGACGCGAAGCGCACTCGACGTCGTGTCCGCCCACGCCGTATCGAACGTGCAGACGACATCGACGCCACCCGCGCAACTGACGTAGAGGACGCCCTCTTCCTCGGCATCGATGTTGAGGAGGGTCTTGCCGGTTAGGTGATCGGCCTTGAGCGCGTGAGCCCCGTTCATGCCGGTCTCTTCGCTCGTTGTGATGAGAAGTTCGATTGGTGGATGAGGGACATCGGTGCTGTCGAGCAAGGCCAGCCCGTACGCCACGCCGATGCCGTTGTCGGCACCGAGTGTTGTGCCTTCGGCGCGAACGAAGTCGCCATCGATCTTGAGAGTGAGCGGGTCTTTGGAGAAATCGTGAGACGCGCCCTTCGCCTTCTCGCAGACCATGTCCATGTGTCCCTGGATGATGACGGCGGGCGCCTTCTCATATCCCGACGTTCCGGGCTTCTTGATCACCACATTCAGGGCTTCGTCCTGGAAGACCTCGAGCTTCCGCTCCTCGGCGAACGCGACCAGGTACTGGCTCACCCGCTTCTCGTCTCCCGAGCATCTCGGAATTCCGGTCAGTTCTTCGAAGAAGCGGAATACCCCTTCAGGACTCAGTTTCTCCAGCATTCGCATTGCCCCCAACTGAACCGGGCGTGATTGCCCCTCCCACTGCCTTCGTGCTGTTCGAACACCACAGCCGCCACAAAACGACGGACGCACAAGACGTCCGCACTTTGTTGGTACCCAGGTCATGAGGTTACGACGCACGCCCACGACTCGGGAGGCTCTGCGCACGATTCATCTATACTCTGCTCGAGTTCTGGACCGCGCACCTCAGGCACGGGCGCGGAGGTCCCGGAAGCCACGGCAACCGAAGGAGAACGCGACCCGTTGACAGCCACTTCGCGCGCACGCCGCCTCCTCCGTGGTGTGGCGATCGTCCTCGCTACAGTGCTTGTGGCGCTCATCGTCATACCCCTCGTCTGGCCCGTTCCGCCGCTTGAAGGCACCGTCGCGGCGGGCTCACTTGCCGACAGCAAGTCTCGCTTCGTTGAAATCGATGACCTCACCGTGCACTACAAGACATGGGGGATGCCCTCCGAGCCGAGCACCGACGGCGTGGAAACCGCGTACGTGCTGCTGCACGGGTTCGGGGCCTCGACCTTCTCGTGGCAGCAGGTCGCCGCGCCGCTCGCCGGCAGTATGCCCGTGGTCGCCTACGACCGACCCGCTTTCGGACTGACCGAACGGCCGCTTGCGTGGACCGGCGCCGACCCCTACTCCCCCGATACGCAGGCCGATCTCACGGTCAAACTCATGGATCGCCTCGGTATACGTCGTGCGGTGCTGATAGGGCATTCGGCCGGAGGTACCGTAGCGGCGCTCATCGCGGCCCGGTATCCCGACCGTGTTGCTGCCGTGATACTCGAGGACCCCGCGATCTTTGCGGGTGGGCCGCCGGC
>JBBQIR010000034.1:0-21916 GCA_038325105.1 Coriobacteriia bacterium | reverse complement strand
GGTTCATGAGCGGGCTGCAGACGGGCGAGACTGACGTGTACGCCTCGCTCATGGGCGTCGGGTTCGTGGTGCTCATGGGCCTCGCGATATATCTGGGAAGGGGATGAGGACATGACACTCGTACTCCTCATCGTCATCCCGATTCTCGGAGCGATCGTATCCGCCTTCGCCGGCCGTCGTAGTCACACGATGCCGAGACTCATTTCGCTTTCGTCCGCGGTCCTTACGGCGGGTGTGTCCGTGGTCGCCCTTCTGCAGCTCCTCGGCGACGCCGACGCGATCATCGCGTGGTCGCCCACGGGCGAGCCCGGAGCGGTCGTCTTCCGACTGGTGTCCGACGGGCTGGCGATGCCGTTCGTGTTGCTGACGGCGCTTCTCGGAATCGTCGCCGTGCTTGCTTCCTGGAAGATCGAGGATGCACCAGGCGGGCACCACGCGCTGCTCCTGACACTGCAGGCTGCCGTGACGACCGTGTTCCTGGCCGGGACGCTGCTCCTGTTCTACGTCGCATGGGAGGCCGTGCTCATCCCGATGTTCTTCCTGATCGGTAGATGGGGGCACGAGAACCGTCGCCACGCGGCGCTGAAGTTCTTCATCTACACGTTCGCTGGATCCGCGCTCATGCTGGTGGGTCTGCTGGTCGCACTCACGTACACGGGTTCCGCCACCATGGGGGACATCACGCGTCCTATCGCCAACGACGTGCAGATGTGGCTGTTCTGGCTGCTTGCAGCCGGCATGCTCGTGAAGATCCCCGCATGGCCTTTTCACACGTGGCTCCCTGACGCACACGTCGAAGCGCCGACGGCCGGTTCGATCATGCTTGCCGGTGTGCTGCTGAAGATGGGCGGCTACGGCCTCATGCGCGTCGCAATCCCGTACGCGCCCGAGGGGTTCAAAGCTGCCGCGCCGGTCATTGCCGCGCTTGGCATCGTGGGCATCGTGTATGGCGCGCTCATGGCGTTTGCTCAGACCGACCTCAAGCGTCTGGTGGCGTACTCGTCGGTCGCTCACATGGGCTTTGTGCTCGTTGGGATATCGACCGGGACCGCGCTCGGCTTCGCCGGCGCCATTCTGGCGATGGTCAGTCACGGACTTGTCGCGGGTCTGCTCTTCTTGCTCGTGGGCTCGCTCTACGACCGCACGCACACGAGGGAGATCGCACGGTTCGGCGGCCTCGGTGCCAGCGTGCCGAGATGGGCGATGCTGTTCACGTTCGCGGCGCTCGCGAGCCTCGGGCTCCCGGGTCTCTCCGGGTTCCCCGGTGAGTTCCTGGCGTTTGTTGAAGGCTTCGGAGCATGGGGCTGGTGGATGGTACCCGCCGGTGTCGGTGTGTTCCTTGCCGCCGTGTACAACCTGTCGGCTGTTCGGAGGGTCAACCACGGTCCGCTTGCCGGTGAATGGTCCGATCTCGCGGATTCCGGAAGCGTGGAGCTCGTCGCTGCCGGTCTGCTCTCCCTGGGTATCGTGGTTCTCGGCATCGCGCCGGGTCTTGTGCTTCGGCTGACGGATCCCGTTGTCGGCGGCATCATGACCGTTCTGGGAGGGGGGTCGTAGTGGCTGACGCAATCACAGCAGCATTCGGGATTGCCTGGCTGCCTGCCGCCGTCGCGGTGACCGGTGCGTTGCTCGGCATGATCGCCGATATGAACGGCCGCGTTCGACTCGGGCTTCGTGTCATCGCGATTGCGTTGCTCGCCGCCGCCGCCCTGAGCCTGGGACGGGCACTTCTTCCTGCCGACGTTACAGGCTCGTTCGTGGAGCAGGTGTTTGGCGTAATCCTGGTGGGAAGCGGATTCTCCGGCTACGCGTTCGTGATCTTCTTCCTCGGCTTCCTGTCGGTCGGAACCGGGCTCACCTCCGTCAAGCGGAGCTCACGCGTTGGGGTGGCTGCTCTCGTAGCGCTTGGGTCGGTTGCCGGCCAGGTCCTCGTCGGGGCGTTCGACCTTGCCATCTTCTTCGTGTCACTGGAAGCCATCGCACTTGTCGGGTACGCGCTCGTTGCATCTGCCGGGACCGACCGCTCAGATGAGGCTGCTGCGCGCTACTTCGTTCAGGGTGCGGTTGCCACCGGGCTCACCGTGTACGGGCTGGCGGTCGTTGTGGGGCTTGGTGGTGGTGGCACCGGGTACAACGCCATGCTCGACGGCCTCGTCACGCTACAGCCGCAAGCTGCGCTGCTCGGCGTGATGCTTCTCGTCACCGCCGTAGCGTTCAAAGTCGGAGCATTCCCGTTCCATTCCTGGGCACCGGACGCATACGAGACCGCCCCACCGGCAGCGGCGGCATTCATGGCATCAGGCATCAAGGTGGCCGGTCTCGGTGCCTTCGTGTTCCTCGTCGGTCGCGCTTTCAGCCCTGACGTGCTCGGGCAGTTCGATCCGGCCCTTGCAGCGACGCTGGCGCCGATAACGACTGTGGTGCTCGTGATCTCCGCGGCTTCCATCGCGTTTGGCAACCTTGCTGCGCTCAAACAGACCTCGCTTGCGCGTATGCTCGGTTACTCGGGCATTGCCCAGGTCGGCTACGCGCTTGTTGCGGTCGGTTCCGCAGTTCCAGGTTCGGCGTTCTTCGCCGCGACGTACGGTTTTGGCGTTGCAGCCGCGTTCCTGTCCATCGAGGCACTGCACGTGGCCAATCCGGATTGGGATGGCAGCATCTCCGGTCTGGCCGGGTTTGCGAAGCATCACCCGATGAGTTCGTTCGCCCTTGCGGTAAGCATGCTGTCGCTGACAGGCATCCCGCTGACCGCAGGGTTCTGGGGCAAGGCGCTCGTGTTCCTCGGTGCTGTCGACAACGGGACCATATGGATAGCTCTTGTTGGCGTAATCGGGTCGGTCGTGTCGTTCGGGTACTACGGGCGCGTCATCCGGTCGCTTTATATCGACGAACCGAAAGCGGGGGAGGTCGCAACCGCGGAGACCGACGCCGGCGTCGCAACGGACCTCACTGCAAAGAGCGTCGAGCCCGACGGCTCTGGCGTATGCAGGTGGCCGGCCGTTGTCGCCGCAGTAGTTATTCTCGCTGTGGGAACGATTCCCATGCTCACGGGAATGGACTGGGTGTCGCGCGTCTTCTCCATGTAGCGAGTGAGGGATTTTCCACGACAAATAGTGCGAACCCTTGCGAACTCTGAATCCCGTGCTAGACTAATTGCAGAGTTGCTTCGGCAACCCCTTACCCCTGAGCCTCAAGGTGCCGGCCTTGGGGCTCCCCCTTTTCCCGGGGTAGTATTGATCGGCGATTCAGCGAATCCGGTGTCTTCCGCACTCAAGTACGTGGCCCGGCGGGCCGATAATGAACGCAACATGATTATCTCGGATGAGCAGGTCGAGCGAGTTGTAGAGTACCTGCATACACCAGAAGAATATGGCGCACGGCGGCAGGTGGCATTGTCTGCCGCTCCCGCTTCCGAGTTTGTGGACCACATCGTCGCGATGCTCCAGCGCACGCCCGATGTCCGGCAGGACCGAGTCGCGGAGGCTCGCGAAATGCTCTGCGGTCACCTGCCTGATTCGGATGTGGTTGCGGGCAAACTCATCGGTCGCGTGCTCTCGGACTCGCTGCGCTAGCGGAGCCCTCACCCGTTGCATCGAACAGGCGGCGCTGAATGCGTCGCCTGTTCTGTTACGATTGGAATCCAGGAATCTCCTGGTGAACTGACCGCTCAAGCTGGAGGAATCCGTGGCCGCACGTTCCGCTTCCCGTGTTCTCACGATTGTCATGGATATTCTCGTTCTCCTGGCGGTCTGCCTGACCATCGGCGTGATCGTTCGGTTTTTCGGCACGCTCGGGAACACGGCTGTGGGGGAATCATATCTACGATTCGTATCGCTGATCACGTTGCCGTTGGGACTCTCGCCGGTGGACACTCCGTATGGCGGTCAGTTCGATGTGAGCGGTGCCGTGACCGTCGGTGTCGTACTTGTTGTGGAGTGGGCGCTCAGCATCGCTCGCCGACGCGCCTAGGGAGGCACCATGACGTACACGCGTGAACGCCTTGGGGATCTACTGCTCGCTGCGGGTCGCATCACTGAGGACCAGCTAGCCGAAGCACTCGCCGCACAGGCCCATGAGGGCGGGAAGCTTGGACAGGTCTTGGTTCGACAACTCGTTCTCGACGAGGACATGATCGCGCGTACCCTTGCTGACCAGAAGGGCTTCCAGTACATCAGTCTCACGACGTACCCCGTCGACCGTGAGGCCGTTGCGCGGATTCCGGAACGCGTTGCGCGCAGGTGTCTCGTGATCCCCGTCGGCTACGACGACGGCGCGATCGTCCTCGCAATGGCCGACCCCCTCGACGTCGAGGCCATCGATGACGTTAAGGTTCGCACGAACATGTCGGTCATCCCGGTCGTCGCGACGCCTACGCAAATTCAGTACGCCATCGAGAAGTACATCACGGCAGCCGACGCATTTTCTGATGTGATGATCGCCGTCGAGGAAGACGAGGAACCCGTCACGATCGAGGCCGATGATGACGTTCCCATAGTGCGCCTCGTGAACCAGCTCATCCGCGAGGCCGTGATGGACCAGGCAAGCGATATCCATATCGAGCCGGGGGACAAGTCCATTCGCGTGCGTTACCGCGTGGACGGTGTCCTTCACGAAGTCATGCAGCTCCCGCTTTCGGTGAAGGCGGGTGTGATCAGCCGGGTCAAGATCATGGCCGACATGGACATCGCCGAACGTCGCCGCCCACAAGACGGCCGTATCAGCATCGTTGTGAACGGTCGGGGAATCGACCTTCGCGTCGCAACGCTGCCAACTCCGGCCGGCGAGTCGATCGTCATTCGCGTCCTCAATCACGACATGGCGATGCTGACCCTTGAGGACCTCGGCATGGGCCCGAAGCATCTGCGCCAAATGGAAAAGTTCCTGGCACGCCCGTACGGTGCGCTGCTCGTGTCGGGTCCGACCGGTTCCGGCAAGTCGACGACGCTCTACGCAGGTCTCACGCGGATCAACTCCCACACTCGGAAGATCCTGACCATCGAGGACCCTATCGAGTATCACATCGCCGGAATCACGCAGATGGCGGTGAACCCCGTCATCGGGCTCTCATTTGCGCGTCTCTTGCGAACGGTTCTTCGTTCCGACCCCGACGTTGTCATGGTCGGCGAGATCCGTGATGCCGAAACGGCCGAGATTGCCATCCGTGCCGCACTCACCGGGCACCTCGTACTGTCTTCGATTCACACGAACGACGCCCCATCGGCCCTTACGCGCCTCGTCGACATGGAGGTTGCGCCGTACGTCACCTCGTCGGCCCTTGTGGGAGTCGTCGCACAGCGCCTGGCTCGACGATTGTGCAAGAAGTGCCGAAAGCGAGTGAAGATCTCCGATGATGTCGCCCGGGCGGCGGGTTTCGCCAAAGAAGAGATCGATATGGGACTCAAACTGTACGGCCCGAAGGGCTGCGACGATTGCACAAGTACCGGCTATCGTGGCCGGATCGGCCTGTTCGAAATCATGGAGATGGACGAGGAGCTCGAGCGGCTCTTCTTACGCGAAGCACCATCCGAGCAGTTGCGGGCAGCCGCGCTTGCTGCGGGAATGATCTCGTTGCGGCGCGACGCGCTCGACAAGGTTGCGGCGGGCATAACAAGTCTCGAAGAGGTCAACCGGGTGGTCATCTAGCCGAAGAACTGCGGAACGGAGGCACCCGTGAGCGAGACACCGAACCGCGAGCCACGAGCGATCGTCGTCGTGCTCGACAGCGTCGGCACCGGAGCGCTGCCCGATGCCGATGAGTACGGTGACGAGGGCGCCAACACGCTGTCGCACACGTCATATGCAGTCGGAGGCATATCGATGCCGATTCTTGGCGCGATGGGACTGGGGAACATCACCGACGTCGCAGGCGTTCCGCCGACCGGCACCCCGACCGCTTCGTGGGGCAAGAACGCCGAAGCGTCTTCCGGCAAAGACACCACCACCGGTCATTGGGAGATGATGGGTCTGGTGCTTGCGACCGCATTCCCGACGTATCCCGAGGGCTTCCCGGATGATGTGATGGACGAGTTCGTCCGCCTTGCCGGAGTCCCCGGGTATCTCGGCAACTACGCGGCCAGTGGGACGGTCATCATCCAGGACCTCGGAGATGAGCATGTTCGTACCGGCAAGCCGATTGTGTACACCTCGGCGGACTCGGTCTTTCAGATTGCTGCGAACGAGGAGACATTCGGAATCGACCGGCTCTACGAAGTCTCGGAGATCGCTCGCAAGATGCTCGCCGGCGAGCACTGTGTCGGTCGCGTCATCGCCCGTCCGTTCGTTGGCCCCGACGCCGATGGACACTACGAGCGCACGCACCGGCGCCGCGACTACGCGGTGAAGCCGTTCGAGCCGACGGTGCTCGATCTGCTGCAAGACGAGGCTGTTCCGGTCTTCGGCGTCGGCAAGATCGGTGACATCTTCGCCTGGCAGGGCGTCACTTCGTCCCCGCACGTGACCGACAACATGGACGGCTTCACCAAGCTTGTAGCCGAGGTCGCGCGACCCGAGCAAGGATTCGTATTCTGCAACCTCGTCGATTTCGACATGCTGTGGGGTCATCGCAACGATGCGCCGGCGTACGCAGCCGGACTTGAAGCCGTCGACCGGCGCATGCCCGAGCTGCTCGACGCGATGATCGACGGTGACCTGCTCATCATTACGGCGGACCATGGCTGCGACCCGACGACCCCGTCCTCGGACCACAGTCGCGAGTACACGCCGCTCATTGCGAAGATCAAGGGAATCGATGTCGGCGACGCTCTTGGAATTCGGAAGACGTTCGGCGACATCGGCGAGACGGTGCTGGACTTCTACGGGCTCGCGAACCGGTGTGGTCGCGGGACCTCATTCCTGGTGGAGGTGCGTGGACAGTGAAGCACATCGTTGAACTCATCGAGAGCAAGCGCGACGGACAGGCACACACAGCCGAGGAGATTGGTCGTCTCGTCTCGGCGTTCGTGAGCGGCGAGATGCCCGATTACCAGATGGCGGCGTGGCTCATGGCGGCATTCCTGAAGGGCCTGTCGAGCGATGAGACCGCCTTCCTCACAAAGGCCATGGCCGAGTCGGGCCGGATGGTCGATCTCTCGGAGATTCCCGGTATCAAGGTCGACAAGCATTCGACCGGCGGCGTGGGGGACACCACGACGATCGTGCTTGCCCCGCTCGTGGCAAGTTGCGGCGTTCCAGTTGCTAAGATGTCCGGGCGTGGTCTGGGTCATACCGGCGGCACGCTTGATAAGCTCGAGTCGATTCCGGGCTTCAGTGTGAATCTGGCGCCGGAAGCGTTCCTCGCGCAGATTCGCGATGTCGGGTGTGCAGTCATCGCTCAGAGTGCCGATGTCGACCCCGCAGACAAGAAGATGTACGCACTGCGCGATGTCACCGGTACGGTTCCGTCGATTCCGCTCATTGTCGGCTCGATCATCAGCAAGAAGGTTGCGGGGGGAGCGAATGCGATCGTTCTCGACGTGAAGGTTGGCAGCGGCTCGTTCATGAAGACCGAGGAGCAGGCACGCGCGCTGGCCACGGAACTTCAGCGCGTTGGCGAGCTTCTCGGGCGGAAGGTCGTGTGCATCCGCACCGACATGAACCAGCCGCTTGGGCGGGCTGTCGGCAACGCCCTCGAAGTCTGCGAAGCGATCCGCACGCTCAAAGGTGAGGGTCCGGCGGATCTGACGGAGCTCTGCCTCGTGCTTGGCGCCAAGATGCTCGTTCTCGGCGGTGTCGCCGATGATGAACGCGACGGTCGTGGGCAGCTGCTCGAATCGATCGCCGAGGGTCGCGCTCTGGCGACGTTCGCGGCGTGGGTCGAGGCGCAGGGCGGAGACCCGCGTGTTGCGGAGGACTCGACGCTGCTCCCGCTTGCAAGCTACGCGACGGTCGTCGTGGCCGGTGAGCCCGGATTCATCACAGGATTCGACACAGAGGGCGTTGGTCGGGCAGCGATGCTGCTCGGAGCGGGGCGCGCCACCAAAGACGACACGATCGACCCCGGTGCAGGACTCGTACTTGAGGTGCGTGCGGGAGACCGTGTGTCGGCGGGTGACCCGCTTGCCACGCTCTACGCGTCCAACGAATCGCTCTTTAGCGAGGCGTCCGCGAAGCTTCTGGAGTCGATTCACATCGGCGAGACGGCTCCCGAGCCCACGCCGCTCTTCCACGAGGTGTGAGTCTCGTGACTCGGCGTCCCGGGAAAGCCCGCGAGCCGGTCACGCATGTCGTCATCGGGCATGCGAACCCGGACTTCGACGCCTACGGCGCGATGGTCGCTGCCACGAAGCTCTATCCGGGCGCGAAAGCGGTCTTCCTCGGCACGCAGAACGCGAACGTGCGGGAGTTCCACAACCTCCATGAGGACTTTCTCGAGTTCGTCGACCTCAAGCAGCTCGACTCGAGCGCAGTGCGCCAGGTGACTATGGTCGACACGCGCGATCCGGACCGCATAGGCGAGCTCGGGCAGGTCGTGCGTCGTGCGGGCGTCGATGTCACCGTGTACGACCACCACCCGCGCGCCGAGGGTGATGTGAGCGTTGCCGCCGACCGCTCGATGGCTGTTGGCGCGACGACGTCGATTCTCGTGCACGAGATTCGCGATCGCGGCATCGCCCTCACTCCGCTTGAAGCCAGCGCGATGCTCCTTGGCATTCATGAGGATACCGGCTCGCTCACGTATCCAAGCACCACGCCGTATGACGCCGACGCTGTGGCGTTCCTCATGGCGGCCGGCGCAGACATGGAGGTCCTCAATCAGTTCATGACCCGCACGCTCACGACCGAGCAGCGCGAACTTCTGGAGCGACTGCTCGACGCACTCGAGATCTGGGACATCCACGGGCAGCAAGTAGCCGTCGGTTCCGCGATCGCCGAGGAGTACGTTGACTCGGCGAGCGTGCTGACACACTACATCTGTGAGGACCTCGGGTTCCGGGTCGCGATTGCGGTGATCGCCATGCCCGACCGGCTGCACGTCGTCGCCCGAAGCAGGCTCACCGAGGTTGACGTCGGAGCGGTACTGAAGCATCTGGGCGGCGGGGGGCATCCGCAGGCAGCGTCGGCAGCGCTCAAGAACGCGAACATTCCCGACGTCATCGAACGGCTCCGAGAGGCACTCGATCTCGAGGTATCACCGCCGCTATGCGCCCGGGACATCATGTCGTCGCCGGTCCGCACCGTCACACGGGACATGACGATGGCCGAGGCAGGCCGCCTCATGGCGCGGTGGGGTCACGGCGGGCTTCCTGTGGCCGAGGAGGGGCGGGTCATCGGTCTCGTGACGCGCAAGGACGTCGACAAGGCCGCCCAGCACGGGCTCGACCATGCGCCGCTCACCGGCTTCATGGCACGCGACCCGATAACGATCGAACCCGAGGTCGACCTGGCGCGCCTGGAGACGCTTCTGGGTCGCTCAGGAATCGGCCGGGTACCGGTTGTCGAGAACGGCGAGCTCATCGGTATCGTCACTCGCAAGGACCTGCTGCGCGCCGAGCACGGGGACGCGTACATGGACCGCGGCGTCGTGCAGGATCGGAGCGTCGCGTCGCGCCGGTTCATGGACAGCTTCGAGCATCTGCTACCTGACAACGTTCGAAACGCGGTGCGGGCTCTCGGTGCGCTGGCCGACGAGCGAGGCCTGCGTGCGCACGTGGTCGGCGGGTTCGTGCGCGACATGCTGCTCGGGCGCCCGAACCTCGACGTCGACATCGTCGTCGAGGGCGACGGTCTTGCGTTCGCCGAGCACGCTGCGGAGGTTCTTGGCTATCGGATCAAGGTGCACCGCAGGTTCGGCACAGCGGTTCTCATCGAAAGCAAAACGCTGCATCTGGACATCACGAGCGCGCGTACCGAGTACTACACCCGGCCGGGAGCGCTGCCCACGGTCGAACGGTCGTCTCTGCGCCAGGACCTCTTCAGGCGTGACTTCTCGATCAATGCGATGGCAGCCTGCATATCACCGGACTGCTTCGGCGCGATTGCCGACCCGTTCGGCGGTCTCAAAGACCTCGAGCACGGCATCATCCGCAGCCTTCACTCGCTGTCGTTCGTGGAGGACCCGACGCGGGTGCTCCGGGCCGCCCGGTTCGAGGCTCGCTACGGCTTCGCGATCGATGGATCGACCGAGGCGCTGCTTCGCCGGGCTGTCGAGCTGGAGATGCTCGACGAGGTGAGCGGTGCGCGCATCCGCGAGGAAATGCTCGATATCATCGATGAGGAGCATGTCGCCCCGATCTTGCGGCGCCTCGAGGAGTTCGGTGCGTTTGCCGCGCTCGTGCCCGAGAGCATCGACCGCGCGCAGGTACTCGACGAGGTCGCGCTTGTCGACGCGAGTTTCTCGACGCTGGCCACGCGGTTTGACCGACCTCCGCGGAGGCGCGTCGCGCTGTCGACCGCGCTCGCGGCGAGCGCGTCGCGGGTCGCAGCGGAGCGCTGGGCGAGACGCCTGCGGTTCGGTCGCGAGTACGCATCGCCTGCGCTTGCCATCGTCGAGCGGCGCGAAGTGCTCCTCGGCATGCTGCGCGACGGGCGCAAGATGCGCGACAGCCGACTGTACTTCCTCCTGCAGCTGCTGCCCGAAGAAGCACTCGTGTATCTGTGGGCAGTCGGCGAGCGGCTTGGCCGGGAACGCATCGAGCGGTATCTCGACGTGCTGTCCGGGGTGAGGATCGCGGTCAGCGGCGATGACCTGACGGCGCTCGGTATGGAACCGGGACCGGGCTACTCTGCTATCCTGGCGCAAGCGCTTGGCGACCGTCTGGATGGTCGGGCAGTCGGGCGCGAGGCGGAACTCGCCAATCTGAAACGACTCGCGCGGCCGCGCCGCGTCAAGTGATAGAAGAGGTACTGCGATGTCCAGTTTCGTTCAGGGTGTTATCACCTTTGCCGTGTTCATCCCGTGTATCGTTTTGCACGAGGTGAGCCACGGATATGTTGCGTACCTGCTCGGTGATCCGACGGCCAAATCGCGCGGGCGCCTTTCGCTCAATCCGCTCAAGCACATCGACCCGTTCGGGACCGTGTTGCTGCCGCTGCTGCTCACCGCGACCGGCTTGCCGGCATTCGGTTACGCGAAGCCGGTGCCGATCAATCCGCACTACTTCAGAGACTACCGGAAGGGCATGCTGCTCACGGGGCTGGCCGGTCCAGCGACGAACTTCTCGCTTGCGATCCTTTCAGGCGTCATCGTTCGGGTGATGATCGCAACCGGCCTCGGGGATGCGCTCGTGGGTTACTGGGTCACGACGATCTTCTACCTCTTCGCGTATATCAACCTCGTTCTCATGTTCTTCAACCTCATTCCGATACCGCCGCTCGACGGCTCGCGCGTGCTACCTGTGTTCCTCTCGGACAATGCGCTACGCAGGTATCACGAGTTCGAGCGCTACGGCGTGATGATCGTGTTCGGCGCGCTCATCATCTTGCCCCGGGTGTTCAACATCGACATCCTCGGCGGATACCTCGACGTGACCGTCATTCCGATTCTGAGACTCCTGACTGGCCTCTAGGCGAGCGACCGCGATTGATCGCAACGGGACTGGGTAGTACATTCAGGTAGTACATCAGGTGCGACGTCACGCGAAGGCTGCCGTCATGGCCAAGGTCAACATCTACATCCCTGACGCGCTTCTCGAGGAGATCGACGCCTCTGCTGCCGAGCGGGGAGTCTCGCGGAGCGCATTCGTGCAGGAAGCTGCTGCGGAGTACCTCACGGACGCCCGGGTCTTGAGCGCCGAGGAGGAACGCCGCAGAAGCATCGACCGGGCGCTTGCGGTCATGGACGAGATCAAGGCGCTCCCTGATCCGTACCCGGAGGTTTCGAATGCGCAGATTCTCAGGGCGCTTCGCGACGGAACCGATATGGACGAACTCCTGCCCCCTCGGGGAAAGTCGGGAGAGGTTTCGTGACCCGGAGACTCACCGTCCTTGACGCCTCCGTTGGCGTTAAGTGGTTTCGGGATGAGGTCGACTCGGATAAGGCGCGCGAACTGCTAATCCAGCACCGTCAGCGCGAGATTCATATCTTGGTCGACGACCTCTTCTTCTATGAAGTCATGTCCGTGGTTTCGAACCGCCAAGGTAGAGAGGTTGCCCTGACAGCGTGGGACACCCTCATGAATGCCCGACTGGGCCGAGGATCCCTGGACCGGATTTTCATGCGTGCGGTCCTGGACATGCAGCACCAGCTCGGGTGCGCGCTCTACGATGCGGTCGCACCTGCCAGAGCCGAACAACTGGGTGCCACTCTCGTCTCAGCCGATCGGCGGGCCCATGTGTCGTTTCCCGGAGTCGTACTGCTTGGCGTGTAGCTCCGCTGGAGCGCCGTTCGTGCGCTATCATGTGGAAGTCCCATTCTCGGTACCCCTGAAAGGCGTCGCATGACGAAGAAGCGCGTGCTCACCGGCTACCGTCCGACCGGCCGTCTTACGCTTGGCCACTGGTTCGGCAACCTCATGAACATGCTCGCGCTTCAAGACGAGTACGAGGCGTACTACTTCGTCGCCGACTGGCATGCGCTTACGAGCGACTGGGCCGACACGTCGGGCATTCGCAAGTACACCGAGGAGATGGTGCTCGACTGGATCGCGGCCGGCATCGACCCCGCGAAGGCGACCATATACCGCCAGTCTGACGTGCCTGAGGTCGCCGAGCTCACCATGTACCTCTCGATGGTCACGCCGGTCACCTGGCTCGAGCGCGTCCCCAGCTACAAGGAACAGCGCGAGCAGATCACCGAGAAGGACCTGTCGAACACCGGGTTCTTCATGTACCCGCTCATGCAGGCCGCCGACATCACCATCGTTCGCGGTGACATCGTGCCGGTCGGCGAGGACCAGCTTCCGCACCTCGAACTCACGCGTGAAATCGCGCGCCGCTTCAACAACGCGTACGGCAACTTGCTCAAGGAGCCGCAGGCGATGATCGCGAAGCAGGGCGCCCGTGTTCCCGGGACCGACGGCCGCAAGATGTCCAAGAGCTACGGCAACGCGATCTTCCTCTCGGAGACCGAAGAGGAGACGGCCGCCAAGGTGATGGGGATGATGACCGACCCCGCGCGCAAGCTGAAGACCGACCCGGGCGATCCCGATATCTGCCCGCTCCACCAGATTCACAAACTCGTTGGCAATGAAACCGACGTGGCCGAGTTCGACCGCTGCTGCCGGAGCGCGGAGTGCGGATGCGTCATGCATAAGCGGAAGCTCGTAGAGGACCTCAACGGCTATTTGCGGCCCTTCCGCGAGCGTCGGGCTGAGTTGGCCGCCACGCCCGGTTACGCCTGGGAGGTGCTCGCTGAGGGCGCCGCACGGGTACGTCCCGCTATCGACGAGCTTATGCACGACGTGCGTCGCGCTATGCACGTGGACGCCGGCTAGCGCGCCGATGGCGTACAACGTCAAGACAGACACGTTCGAGGGACCGTTCGGTCTTCTGCTGCAGCTCGTTACGCGGCAAAAACTTGACGTTGCCGAGCTCTCGATCGCCGACATCGCCGACCAGTACCTGGCCGAGATCGAGCACATGGAAGAGCTCGATCTGGATGTCGCGAGCGACTTCCTCCTCGTCGCAGCGACACTCCTGGAACTCAAGGCCGCCAGTCTGCTGCCGAGGGAGATTCAAGATCTCGGCGAGGAGTACGAGGACATGTCGCCGGAGGAGGCGCGCGAACTGCTTGTGACGCGCCTGCTCGCGTACAAGCAGTTCAAGAACGCGGCCGGCGAGCTTGCCGCGAGACTCGAGTCGGAGGCTCGCATGCACTCGCGTTCCGCGGGCCTCGAGAAGGACTTCTTGCGCCTCATGCCCGACTATCTCGAGGGCATCACACTCCACGCGCTGGCGCTGCTGTGCGCGGACCTCGTGTACGGCCGCGAGATCTTCTTGCTCCAGGCCGAGCACATCGCCGCGGCGCCGATCAGCCTCGAGCTGCATGTGGAGGGCGTCAACCGAATGCTCGCCAAGCGCAAGCGTGCGATGTTCTCGGAACTCGTCGCCGCAGACGCATCCGCCGAGGAGATCGTTGTGACATTCCTCGCGATTCTCGAGCTTTACAAGCGGGGAGTCGTGACACTCAAGCAGGACACAACGTTCGGCGATATCGAGATCGTCCGGACGAAACGGAAGGGACTGGCGCTGTGAGCGATACCCCCGGCCTCCGTGGCCCGATCGAGGCGATGCTCTTCGTGAGCGACGAGCCCGTGAGCGCGTTGCGCATCGCGAAGGTGTTCGAGGTCGACGAGCGCGATGTCGCCTCGGCACTCTTCTCGCTTGCTGCCGAGTACGCTGCCGACGAACGCGGCTTCCAGCTGCGCGAGGTCGCCGGCGGATGGCGCCTCTACACGCACCCCGCGTACCACGAGCAAGTCGAGCAGTATGTGCTCTCGTGGGACACGAGGCGTCTGTCGCAGGCGGCGCTTGAGGCGCTCGCGGTCATCGCCTATCACCAGCCCGCCACGCGGCAGAGCATCAACGCGGTCCGCGGCGTCAACAGCGAAGCGGTCGTTGCGTCGCTCATTGAGAAGGGTCTCGTGCGCGAGATCGGGCGCGACAAGGATGCCGGCAATGCGATCCTCTACGGCACCACGAAGGCGTTTCTCGAGAAGTTCGGTCTGAAGGACCTCACCGAACTACCGCCGCTTGCCGAGTTCGCACCGGATCCTGACACGGAGCGCGCGATTCGCGAGCGCCTGAACGCCCTCGAAATGCCGCTCTTCGGTGATGCCGGGGATGACGACGAGGACGAGGACGACGAGGAACCCGAGGAAGACACCGATGCCGACACCGACGAATAGCGGAGAGCGGCTCAACCGCTTTCTCGCACGTTCAGGTGTCTCGTCGCGCCGTGGCGCCGAGGAGATCATGGCCGCAGGCAGCGTGACCGTGAACGGCGTCGTCGTGCGCGAACCCGGCGCGAAGATCGACCCCGAGGTCGATGTTGTCGAAGTCGATGGCGTTCGTGTGGGCGTGGCCGAGGGTCGCATGTACGTGATGCTCAACAAGCCGACCGGCTACGTGTCAACGCTTTCTGACCCGCAGGGACGCCGCACGATCGCCGAACTCATGCCCGCGACCGACCGCCGACTCTTCAACATCGGCCGTCTCGACATGGACACGACCGGCCTCCTCATGCTGACCGACGACGGAGAACTCGCGCACCGCCTCATGCACCCGAAGTACCACGTCTCCAAGGAGTACCTGGCGACCGTCGCCGGTCGACCCACTGAGGAGACGTTCGCGCTCATCCGCAACGGCATCGAACTCGATGACGGCCCAACCGCGCCTGCCGAGATATCGGCCGACCGTCTCGGCGATACCACCTCGGTCGTGCGCCTCGTGATCCGAGAGGGTCGCAAGCGGCAGGTCCGCAGGATGCTCGGGGCCGTCGGCCACCGTGTGCTCGCGCTCCATCGCGTGCGGTTCGGACCGGTCACCCTCGGCGATCTGCCGATCGGGTCGACGCGCGAACTTACCGAGCAGGAGACCGGGGCGCTCGTGGAGAACGCCGGTCTCGGAAGGATGCGGTAGCAGTGGCGCTCATCGTTCTCACCGGCGGTGCGCGTAGCGGCAAGTCGTCGGCTGCGGCACGTCTTGCGCACGAGCACGGCGGACCCGTCGTGGTCGCGGTTGCCGGCGTGGGCGATGGCGACCCGGAGATGGCCGCGCGCATCGAACGTCACCGCAACGACCGCCCCGGCGGCTGGATGACACTCGAAGTCGCGGGTACCCCCGTCGACGAGTGGTTGCCGGCTGTTCCCGACGACGCGTGCCTCGTCGTCGATTGTCTCGGCACGCTCGTATCCGGGCTTCTCTTCACCGGTTCCGTGTCGCCGACCGACGTTGCTGCCGAGTTGATCGCCCACACGGCTGTTGATGCGCTCATCAACCGGTTGGGCGACACCATCGTCGTCACGAACGAGGTCGGTATGGGCGTCGTTCCCGTCTCCGAGTCCGGTCGGCTCTTCCGCGACGTCCTCGGCCGGGCCAACGTGCGACTCGTTGACGTTGCTGATGCCGCATACCTCGTTGTTGCCGGCCGCTGCCTCGATCTTACGGCCTTGCCGCCCGATGCGGCGTGGCCCATCAGCTGACCCACAAAGGAGACACATGACCGCCGAGAACCGTCTCAAGGACGTACTGGCATCGATCGCCCCCGTCGACGCCACGTTTGCCGACACCGCCTGGGCGCGACTTGACTCGCTCACGAAACCGCCGAGGAGTCTCGGTCGCCTCGAGGAACTCGCAGCCCGTGTAGCCGTCGTGCAGCGTTCAGAGCGTCCGGACGTATCATCGCCGGCGATTGTTCTCATGGCCGGCGACCACGGGGTTGTGGCCGAAGGCGTGTCGCCGTACCCGCAGGAAGTGACCGTGCAGATGGTCGCGAACTTCTCGGCCGGTGGTGCGGCGATCAATCAACTGGCGAGGCATGCAGGCGCCCGGCTGGAGCTCGTGGATGTTGGTGTCGCTGGTGACACGAGCGCGTTTGTCGGCGTTCGTCAGGCGAACGTGGCTCGCGGAACGTCGAACATGGCAGTCGGCCCGGCGATGACGCGCGAGCAGGCCGCCGAGGCGGTCCTCGCTGGCATCGACGTGGCCAGTGAACTCATCGCTGACGGTGTGCGGATGCTCGGAACCGGCGAGATGGGGATCGGCAACACAACCGCGGCGGCCGCGCTCACGGCTGCGCTGTGCGGCGTGGACGTGTCGCGGGCTGTTGGAAAGGGTACGGGTCTCGATGACGACGGCGTGAAGCGCAAGATCGCTGTCGTTGAGCGCGCACTGACCGTCAACGAGATCGACACGACAGATCCGCTCGGCGTCCTTTCGGCGGTCGGCGGGCTGGAGATCGCGGGGATGGCGGGCGTGATGCTCGGTGCCGCTGCTGGCGGCGTGTGTGCCGTGAGCGACGGATTCATCTCCGGCGTGGCGGCCCTCGTGGCGACTCGCATGTCGCCGGAGTCAGTCGGCTACTTCTTCCCGTCGCACCGTTCGATGGAGCCGGGGCACTCGATCGTGCTCGCCGCTCTCGATATGGAGCCGGTCCTCCAATTCGACATGCGTCTCGGCGAGGGCACGGGCGCAGCTCTGGCGATGACCATCATCGAGGCATCGTGTCAGGTCATGAGCGGCATGGCGACGTTTGCCGAAGCCGGCGTGAGCGGGGCCGAGGAGTCGTGAGCGTGTTCCGCGACATAGCGGGAGCGTTCTCCTGGCTCACGGTCGTTACCTTCCCGAGTGCCGACGGCGCTCGCCCCGTACGCTGGTTTCCTCTGGTCGGATGGCTCTATGCGAGCATTGCGCTGCTCATTGCGCTCGGTGGAACCATCGTCGGTGAGGGACGTTTCGGTGCGTCGATCATTGGTTGGCTTATCGTCGCCCTGTGGGCGCTCCTGAGCCGCTTCCTTCATTGGGACGGGCTTGCCGACACAGCCGACGCACTCTGGGGCGGCAACGACCCGGAGCGCCGCCTCGAGATCATGCACGATAGTCGCACGGGATCCTTTGGTGTGATCGCGGTCGTTCTTATCGCCGCCGGGCAGATACTTGCTGTCACAGCGATCTTCGCGTCAGGGGACTGGTGGCCGCTCGTGGCTGCACCCGTTCTTGGGCGCTTTGCCGCGAGTGCGGCGCTGTGGACGATCAAGCCGGCCCGTACGGGGGGCCTTGCCGCGCACCTTGCAGGCAGTGAGGGAATCCCGGCCTGGGTCGTCGCGTTCGGTCTCTGCGCGGTCGTGCTCGTGGCGCCAACGGCAGAGCGCCTGCTGCTGTTCGTCCTCGGCATCGCCGTTGCTCTGTTGCTGCCGAGGGTGATGTCGAGAGCCGTCGCAGGCGTTACAGGTGATATCCTCGGCGCATCGGTCCTACTTGTTGAAACGACGGTCCTTGTTGGTGCGGCTTTGATTTCAGGAGTGTGAACATGGGGGGTAAGGCGACCGAGATCGCGATCATCCGTCACCCGCAGACTGTGGCGAATGTCGAAGGCCGGTTCGTCGGCGGGGGGGACTCAGAGATCACCGAGCACGGCCGTCAGCAGATCGTTGCCCTGACGGTTGCGATGGACGCATGGAAGCCGACAGTCGTATTCACATCCCCGCTCAAGAGAACGCTCATCACCGCCAAGGCGATCTCGTGGTGCGGCACCCCGATCAACGTGAACGAGGACCTGCAGGAGATCGACTTCGGGCGGGCCGAGGGTCTGACGTGGAACGAGATCGGCGCGATGGGTATGAAGATCGACTACCTGCGCAACGGCAGCGCTGACAGCGCCGATGACCTCGATGGTCCCGGCGACGGTCCGGTCGCGCCCGACGGTGAGACGTGGGCGGCCTTCGAGGCGCGCGTGCTCCGTGCCGCGGACACCATCGCGAATGCGGGAACCCGGGTCGCCGTCGTGACCCATGGCGGCGTCTTTCGCGTGCTGCTTGCGCACTGGATGGGACTCCCGATGGAGTCGTCCTGGCGCTTCTCGGTCCCGAACGCCGCCATTGCGACGCTCACGCTTATCGATGGCGCCGGCGTGCTGAAGAGCCTGCAGCCTGCGATGGTGTAGGGAGCGTTCCGGCACACGCCCTTGCACCCTCGCCCTTGGTGCGGGACAATCCTCGGCAACCCTTGAGCAGCCGAGGAGGACGCCAGTGTCCTGGGACGAACTCATCCGACCCGACCTTGAGCCGCTCGTTGCGTACGCCCCCGGGCTGCGCGCGAGCCAGGTACGCGAGCGCTCGGGCAAAGACGTCGTCCTGAAGCTCTCCAGCAACGAGCATCCGTGCGGTCCCGTGCCCCTTGCGGTGACCGCCATGGAGGCGGTGCTCCACCATCTCAACCGCTACCCCGACGGTGGGTGCGTCGCGCTCACCCGGAAGCTCTCGGAGTTCCTCGGCGTGCCTCAGGAGAACATCGTCGTGACCAACGGCAGCAACGAACTGTTGCGCATCCTCGCGCAGGTCGTGTTGCGGCCGGGCGACGAGGTCGTCTTCCCGTGGCCGTCGTTCGTGGTGTATCCCATGGTGACCGCGCTCTTCGGCGCGACCGCGGTGAAGGTTCCGCTCGCCGAAGGCGACAAGGTCGACCTCGACGCGATGCTCGCTGCGATCACTCCGGCGGCGCGGCTGGTGTTCCTCTGCAACCCAAACAACCCGACCGGCACCATCTACGGCAAGGAAGCCTTCGAGCGTTTCCTCGCGGACGTGCCGGACCACGTACTCGTGTGCGTCGACGAGGCGTACTTCGAGTTCGTCACCGACACGTCGTACCCCGACGGGCTCGCGTACTTCGACGGAGATCGCCCCATCGTCGTGACCCGCACGTTCTCCAAGATCTACTCGCTCGCTGGCCTGCGCGTTGGCTACGGCGTCATGCCGGCGTCGCTCGTGCAGGCGGTCCACAAGGCGCGCGAGCCGTTCAACGTCAACACCGTGGGCCAGATTGCGGCCTACTACTCGCTCGATGACACTGCCGAGGTGATCCGCAGGCGCAAGGAGAACCAGGAACAGAAGGTCTACCTTTATACGTGCTTCGATCGACTCGGTGTGACGTACGCGCCTTCGGAGACGAACTTCGTGTACTTTCACACAGCAAAGCCGGTCGAAGTCTTCCAGGCCCTCCTCGAGGAGGGCGTGATCGTTCGTGACTTCGGGATTGCTCCGGCCCTCCGAGTGGGTATCGGTACTCCTGAGGACACGCGACTCACGATCGCAGCACTTGAAGCGGTCGCCGCGCGTCTCGGCAGCATCTGACGTCGCGGTCGGCCACAGGCCGTACGAGCGACGCACGCACCATGCGTGCCAGGGGAGTGAGACGCAATGCTTATCATCATGCGCGATCACGCCAGTCAGGCGGAGGTCGACCACGTCGTTGAACGCTTGCGAGAAGCGGGTGCCGAGGCGCACCTGTCGCAAGGCGAGGTCAAGACGATCATCGGGGTCATCGGCGAGCGCGAGATCATCTATGCGCTCGAGATGGAAGGCGTGGCCGGTGTCGAGGAAGTCGTCCGAGTCCTCAAGCCGTACAAGCTCGTTTCGCGAGACTTCCAGCCAGAGGACACCGTCGTTCGAGTCGGGAACACGTCGGTCGGCGGTGGAGCGTTCGCGATGATTGCCGGTCCGTGCTCGATCGAGTCCGAGGAACAGCTCTTCGCGACCGCGCGCGCGGTGAAGGCTGCAGGTGCGACGATGCTCCGCGGCGGCGCGTTCAAGCCGCGATCGAGCCCGTATGCGTTCCAGGGTCTCGGACTCGAGGGCCTCAAGCTCCTGCGCGCGGCGGGGGATGAGGTCGGATTGCCGGTCGTGACCGAGGTGCTCGACGTTCGCGACGCGGCCACGGTTGCCGAGTGGGCCGACGTGCTCCAGGTCGGCGCGCGCAACATGCAGAACTTCATGATGCTCGACGAACTGGGGACCCTGCGGAAGCCGATTCTGCTCAAGCGGGGCCTCTCGGCGACCATCGAGGAGCTGCTCTCGGCCGCCGAATACGTCCTCAAGGGCGGCAACCGCGATCTCATCTTGTGCGAGCGCGGGATCCGCACGTTCGAGACATACACGCGCAACACGCTCGACCTTGCAGCCGTCGCTGCGCTCAAGACGCTCACGCACCTGCCGATCATCGTGGACCCGTCGCACGCGACCGGTCGTCGCGACCTCATCGCGCCCATGTGCCGCGCGTCTGTCGCGACCGGTGCCGACGGCCTCATGGTTGAGGTGCACGTCGACCCCGAGCATGCGCGTTGCGACGGCCCCCAATCGCTGTGGCCGGCGGAGTTCTCGGCGCTTGTCAGCGACATCACGCCGCTTGTTGCACTCGTTGGCCGTACGTTCGGAGGAGACGCCTGATGTTCGGGTCAGTGATGATCGTCGGACTTGGGCTCATCGGCGGGTCCATCGCCGCGGCGGCGAAGGAGCTTCCGAACGCGCCGGTCATCTACGCCGTCGATACCGATCAGACGACGCTTGCGTACGCGGTCGAGACGAAGCTTGCTGACGCCGCCGCGCAGCCCGACCAGGCGTTCGCGAACGGCTGGCTCGAGCCCGGCACCGTCGAGCTCGTCATCCTCGCGACGCCCGCGGCACGTGTCGCCGAGTGGATCGGCCGACTCGCGGATGCCGGCTATCGCGGCATCGTGACCGACGTCGCGTCGACGAAGGCGGGCGTTCTTGCCGCCGCGCGACATCACCGCTCGGAGGGACTCATCTTCATCGGCGGCCACCCTATGGCGGGCTCCGAGCGCAGCGGCATCCAGGCCGCCGACGCGGGCCTCTTTCGCGGCGCCTACTACGTTCTCGCGCCCTCGGACGACGTCGACCTCGAGGCGTACCGCAAGCTGCACGAGTTCGTCTCGGCACTCGGCGCACGGGTCATCGCGGTGCCTGGCGAGGCGCACGATGAGGCCGTCGCCGTCATCAGCCACGTCCCGCACGTGGCCGCAGCCGCGCTTGTCGCGCTCGCGTCGCGACGTTCCGAGAGCAGCGGTCGCGATGTGCTGCGCCTCGCTGCTGGCGGCTTCAAGGACATGACGCGCATCGCTGCAGGTAGTCCGGATCTGTGGACCGGCATCTGCCTCGACAACGCTGAACCCGTGGTCGCCGGTATCGAGGAGCTGCAGCAGGTCCTCGAGGAGTTTGCCGACAGCGTCCGCGAGGGCGATGCCGAGGCGGTCCGCGACTGGCTAGCGGTGGCTGCCGAGGTCCGCTCGGCGCTTCCGGCGCAGTGGGTGCCAGACACTGCTGCGCTCTTCGAACTTTCTCTTCCCATGAGCGATCGCCCCGGCGTGGTCGGTGAGATCACCACCGCCGTGTCACGGGCAGGCTGTAACATTGAGGACATAGAGATCGATCACCAGTCCGAGGACAGCGCCGTGCTGCGCCTCGTGCTGACCGACGAAGGCGACCGTCGCGGGTTGCTAGCAGACCTCTCTGCGGCCGGCTTTGCCGCC
>JBBQIR010000033.1:0-22274 GCA_038325105.1 Coriobacteriia bacterium | reverse complement strand
TATACTATGCAGCTATGCATCCTTCCGTCGCGCCCCGAGTTCTCTTCGTCGTGTACGAGTACCCGCCCTCCGCAGGGGGCGGTGCTCAGCGCGTGACTAAGTTTGCCCGGTACCTTACCGCCGCAGGGTGGTCGCTCCACGTGCTGACAGCCGGGTTGATTCCTGACCGCCCCACAGACGAGACACTGCTGGCCGAGGTCGCTGGGATACCGGTGACCCGTCTCGCTGCCAGGCATGTCGCGGCAACGATCGCGCGGCTCATGAAACCGCTGCGATTCGCCAGGCCGGTGCTGGCCGGCAGGGTCACCGCCGGGGCGTCGGCCGGTCCGGGAGTCCCGGGCGGTCAGCGACCGCTTAGCAGTCGCCTCTCCCGATGGCTGGCGGTGCCGGATGACGCTGTGTTCTGGTCGCGACGGGTCCCCGCTGTCGCCAAGAGGCTTCACCGCGAGCAGCACTTCTCGGCGATTCTGGCTTCGGGTCCCCCGTATTCGACACTCGTGGCGGCGATACGGGCAGGTCGGAGTCTGGGTCTTCCCGTTGTTGTCGACATGCGGGACCCGTGGGTCGGGAACCTGCATGCGAAGTGGCCGACGGCATGGCACCAGCGTTTGTTCGCCGAACTCGAGCGCGAGGTCATGGCCGCTGCGGCAGGTGTCACGGCCGTATCTGACGTGATAGCCGATGAGTGCGTTCGGATGGGCGCCGCACGTGCACTCGTGATACCGAACGGGTTCGACCCGGCAGACATGCCGGAGTGGTCACCGGATGAGTCCGCGCCCTTGAGAATCGCGTTCCTCGGCCAGTTCAGCCCGCGGCTCTCGGATCCGAGTGACTTCTTCGTCGCGTTCCAGAGGGCCCGAGAAAGAGATGATCGCCTCCGCAACGCGAAGGTCGATGTGCTTGGTGCCGAGTCCTCATGGGCGCGCGAGGCCGCTGAACGCGCGGGCGTGACGGACGCCGTGACGTTCCATGGTTTCAAACCGTACGCCGAGGCGCTCGCGGCGGTAAGCAAGGCGGACGCCGGTCTGCTGATACTCCCGGACGGACCGGGGTCCGAGGGCGTGTACTCAGGCAAACTCTTCGATTACCTGGGCATTGGTGTGCCCGTGCTCCTGTACGGACCGGCCAACGGTGCAGCGGGTAAGCTCGTTGCCGAGGCCAACGCCGGTTTGGTCGTACCGTTCGGCGATGTGAGCGCGATGACGGCCATCCTGCGTGACTTGGCAACTGCCAAGGCCGAAAAGCGGCCCGTCACAGCGCCCGTTGCGGACATACTCGCACGCTTCGATCGCACCGAACAGGTGCGGACGCTCTCGGCAGAGATCGAGCGTGTGGTGGAGGATGCGCGTGAACGCTAGTTCCACAATCAGTCGGCACCGGTTTACCGCTCTGGCCTGGCTTGTGCTGGCGGTCATTCTTGGCGTGGTTGCCGGGTTTGCTGCCGCACGCAACCTCCAGGGGATGCTCGTCGCAGGCGTTGTGGCAGTCGGATTCGTTGCGCTCGTGCTCAGGCGTATCGAGATAGGCCTGTTCGCCCTGTTGCTCACGCTCCCGCTCGACGTTTACGGCCGGCTGGTCTCTGAACCGGTCCCTCTCACTGCGTTCCAGGTCGTTCTTGCCGCGACGCTCGTCGCGTGGGCCGCCCGGGTGCTCACAGAACCAAGGCGCTGGGTGCGGCTTTCCGTGATGGATGTGAGTGTCCTCTCGCTGATCCTTGCGGCGTTCGGCTCGGTCACGTTCTCCGCCGCACCGAGCGACACGCTCTACGCCGCGGTCCGGGTGGTCTTCTTGTGGCTATTCATGCTGCTCATCGAGAACGGAATCCGGGAAGAGAAGCAGCTGGAGTGGTACTTCGGTGCGTTGATTCTGACGGCTGTGTTTTTCGGTCTCTTCGGGTTCGCGCAGCAGTATGCTCCGGGATTCGACTTCGGGAACACGCATCAGAATCTGTCCGGCGATGGCACCGTTAATCTCTCCCGCGCCGCGGGTCTCTTCGAAGACCCTAATATGTTCGCGGGCTATCTCTCGGCTTGTTTTGCCGCAGCACTTGCGTTTGCCGTGCATGCACGGTCGCGCCGAATGATGATCCTGCTGCTTAGCACTACCGCCGTGATCGGAGTCGGGTTGCTTGTCACGTTTTCTCGGACGGGATGGGTCGGAGCCGTCGTCGGCGGTGTCGTCGTGGCGCTGACCGCCCCGCGAGGGCGCCGCGCCCGGATTGTTGGCGGTGCACTTGCGCTCGTGCTTCTGATGATGCTCGTCGCGCCCGGACAGGTTATCGAGCGCGCCACGTCGATCGTTGACGTCGATCGCGACTTGTCGAACATCACTCGTTACGGCATGTACGTCTCGACCGTCGAGATGATCTCGGACGACTGGGTCGGCGGAACCGGGCTGGCAGCGTTCGAGCAGGTCTATCCGAAGTATCGCCAGCCGGGAACGATCCTCAGCGTTCGGCGCCCTCATCAATTGCCGATCGCGCTATGGGCCGAGATGGGCGTCTTAGGCCTCGCGGCGGAGTTGTTGCTCTTCGGCGGCCTCATCTCGCTCTTCTGGCCGAGGAGAGGCAGACCCTGGACCGTGTATGAGGCAGCATCGCTCGCCGGACTGCTGACTCTGCTGAGTGAGACGTTCTTCCAGTACTATCTGTACTTCGAGTATCTGTGGCTGTTCGTTGCGCTGTGCGTCGTGTCGTCACGACTGGCGCGCACTCCGATGAAAGGTGTTGAGTGACGTGAAGGAGCTTCTCGTGCTCGGACGGTTACAAGCCGTTCTCCGCCGGCAGTGGTGGCTGATCGTTGCGGTGGTTGTTGTGGCCGCGACCACCGGCTACGTAGCCTCGTTGAAGACCGTGGATACGTACACCGGGGTCGCCGCGATCATGATCGATACGGCCCCGTCGTCTCGGTATCGGGGTATGCCGGTTGCCGATGATGTGGTCAAGGAGGTCTCCGGTTCGAAGATCCGCGCCGCGGTTGCCGATGAGCTTGCGGTTGATGCGACGACTGTTGCCGACGACCTGCGTGCGACGGCGTCCGGGAATCCGCTCACGCGGATCGATATCACCTTCTTCGCGGACTCCAAGGACGCATCGGAAGTCGGCGCCCGAACGGCCGCGACCCAAGCCATCGCGTTCGTACGCGACACTCTTCGCAAGGAAGTGGAGTACCGCGAGGCGCAGATTGCCGCATCCAAGAGAGCTCTCGAGGCGTTCGACAAGGCCGCCACGAAGCAGGAGCTCGGACCAGATGCGACGTACCAGCGTTGGGCGATCGAAACGCAACTCCTCGACTACAAGAACGCCCTTGAGGGCGTCAACGGCGTCTACACCTATGACGATACTGTGGCCGTGTCGGTCAGGCGAGCATCCGACGTCCGGAACCGTAACGCGCTGGGTGGTGCCGTGGTTGGACTCGCGCTTGGCATCTTACTTGCGGGTGCACGGGAGGTGCTGCGCGGCCGATCGTAGTACGCGCGCTGCGTTCTGACACCGGATCGATCCCCGTGAGAAGCGGGCATCGGTGCCGCCGGTGGTATAATCGTGCCGTGGATGTCGCAGTCGAAACACAACGGAGGTTCTTCCGTGCGCCGTAGCCCGTACATCCGAGTCCTTGCCGCATTGGCGGCGCTCACCCTCGCGATCGGTCCGGTCGCGACTCCTTCAGCACACGCGGAAATCGTTCCCTTGGCGATTCCTGACTTCACCGTCAATGGCGCCGGCTACGGTCATGGAATCGGCATGTCGCAGTACGGAGCCCAGGGATACGCACTCTCCGGCTGGAAATACGACGCGATTCTCAAGCACTACTACCGGGGTACGTCGATCGCAGCGATGGCGAAAGCTGTCCAGCCCAGGGTCAACCTCAACGCGAGCGGGGCCTCTCGTGATACATGGACGCTGCGCGCTATAGACGCAACGCTCACGGTATACAGCGCGCTCGACTCGAGCGTGAAGATCAACCTCCCGAAAAACGCCTACTACACGCTTACGAACACGTCCGGTGGAGTCGTCGTGAAGGATGCCGGAGGCGCCACCAAGAAGACGTTCGCGTCCGGCAGCGTCATCGCAGATCCCGGCGGCAGCGCGCTCTTCGAGATCAAAGATACCTCCGGACCCATGAACTACCCGTACGTACGGTGGCGCGGGTATCTTGAGTTTGCCCGGAACAGCACGACACAGCTCTATGTCTACAACGTGGTCTCCTTCCAGGAATATCTCTACGGCGTCGTGCCGAGAGAGAGTCCGGCAAGCTGGAACGCTGAGGCGCTGAAGGCGCAAGCAGTTGCAGCTCGCTCCTACGCCAAACGGTGGCTTGACCCAAACGATGACGGCGTGCGCGATGCATCCCTTATGTGCACGACCGCCGATCAGGTGTACGGCGGCGTGTCGAAGCTCGTTCAGGGAGCGGTCGACCCCCATGAAGACAGCAGAACGAACGCCGCTGTCAACGACACGAACAACCTCATCGTGAAGTATGGCTCCACCATCGTTATGACGTACTTCTCCTCGGCATCCGGCGGGCACACCGCGAACATCGAGGACTCGTGGAGCTACTCGGCACCGCAGCCGTACTACACGGGTGTCGACGACCCGTACGAGACCCTCGCGGGCTCGCCGCACAACTCGTGGACAGTGAAGAAAAGCGGGCTGACCATCGCTGAGAACCTGAGAGCGTCTGGGACGGTCTCCTCGGAGCTGGTCAACCACGGCCTTCCGGCAATCCCCGGTGGAACGACCGTGTGGGTCACCGGTGTAAGCATCACTCGCGGCGTATCGGGCTATCCGCGCTGGGTGTACTTCCACTTCAACGATCCTGCCAAGACGGTCTGCAAGCTCTCGGCGTATACGGTGAAGACCGCACTTGGTCTCAAGTCGCCGAACTTCACGTTCAGCGGGTTCCCGATGAGCCGCATCCAGGGTGCCAATCGGTACGACACCGCAGTCGCCATCTCGAAGAAGGCATTCACGGGGACCGCGCCTGCAGTCGTCATGGCGAGCGGCGAGGACTACCCCGATGCGCTGACTGGCTCCGCACTCGCCGGCGCGGCGAATGGAGCGCTGCTGCTCACGGGCAAGGCGAGCCTTCCCGACATCATCAAGACCGAACTCAAGCGCCTGAACCCGACGCAGATCTACATCATGGGCAGCACCGCAGCAATCAGTGGGACGGTTGAGACGGCGATCAAGGCCGCGCTTCCGGCTGCGACTGTTACCCGCATCGAGGGCAGCGACCGGTACGAGACCGCGCGCAAGGCTGCCGACAGGGTCTTCGCGCTGAAGGCCCCGACGAAGGCGATCGTCGTGAACGGAACCGCGTGGCCCGATGCGGCGTCGGTCTCGGCGCTCGCATACGCGAAGTCGTACCCGATCCTGCTATCGAAGCCGAGCGAGCTCGGTACTCAGGCAGCCGGGTACCTCTCTGCACGCAAGCCTGCGACGACGTATGTTATCGGCAGCGAGACGGTCGTACCGAAGGCTGTGTACGACGCGATTTCCACAGCCACCGGCCATGCGGTACTTCGGCTTTCCGGGCCGAACCGTTATGCCACGGCGGCTGCGGTCGCGCGCCAGAGCATCTCGCTGACCGAGGGATTCTCGGCCACCGAGGTCTACATCACGACCGGGCTCAACTACCCCGATGCGTTGGTCGGAGGCGTTCTCGCCGGCAAGACGCGGCATCCGCTGCTGCTGACCGGCTTCGCCTCCTGCCCGGCGGATACAGCGACGTTCCTCACGGGTAACAAACCGGTTATCAGTTACATCTGGATTCTCGGTGGTGGCGGGGCCATCTCGTCACCGGGCGCGGCTGCCATCGACAGCGTCATGATGAACTGAGTGGCGCCACGCAACCGAAGGAGTGTCCATGACCTCGATTTCACTCGGCGTGCCCGAGGCTGACGTTCAGCGCGTACTCGAAGCATCCCGGCAGCGTCCGCGGGTCGCGCTCGTTCTCGGTTCCGGGCTTGCGGGTCTCGCGGATGTGGCCGAGGATTCCGTCTCGATTCCGTACGGCGAACTCGAGGGCTTCCCGAGAGTCGGTTCTGTCGCCGGACACGCAGGGCGCCTCGTTCTCGGATCGCTTGGCGGCGTACCGGTGATGCTCTTCAACGGCCGGGCTCATCAGTACCAGGGTGTGAGCGCGCGCGACGCTGCGTATCCCGCTCGTTTGGCCGCTGCGGTCGGCTGTGAGGTGCTTGTCGTCACGAACGCATGCGGCGGTCTCGCAGACACCCTCGCAGTTGGCGACCTCGTTCTCCTCTCGGATCACATCAACCTGATGGGTACGAATCCACTCATCGGCTGGCCCGGGCCCGATGGCGGCGTCCCCTTCATCCCGATGCGCGACGCCTACGCTCCTGAACTGCGCGCGATCATGCACGAGGTCGCCAACGAACAAGGCGTGCCGCTTCGAGACGGCGTGTACGCAGGTCTTCTCGGTCCGTCGTACGAGACGCCGGCCGAAGTTGCGATGCTGCGCGGTCTGGGCGCCGATGTCGTCGGGATGTCGACCGTCCCCGAAACGATTGTGGCGCGTGCTTTGCACCTGCCTGTTCTCGGCATGTCGCTCGTGACGAACGTGGCAGCCGGTTTCGGGCTCTCGCACGAAGAGGTGCTCGAGGCTGGTGCGGCCGCCGCAGCCCGGCTCCAGCAGCTCATGATGGGGTTCGTCTCCCGGGTCTGAAATAGGAGCGCTGCGGCATGGCTCCTGCTATACTTTCTCGGTTCGACTTACCCCCCCGGCCATTTGTTCTCGACCAGTTTCTGAGGAGGCACCGTGCAGCATCATGTAAAAGACCCTTCACTCGCCGCAGCCGGCAAGGCGCGCATCGAGTGGGCCGATAAGGACATGCCTGTTCTTGCGAACATCCGCAAGCGGTTCGAAGAAGAGAAGCCGCTCAAGGGCATCCGTATCGCCGCCTGCCTGCACGTCACCACCGAGACCGCCAACCTCATGCGCACGCTCAAGGCCGGCGGCGCGGACTGCGTGCTCTGCGCGAGCAACCCGCTCTCGACGCAGGACGACGTCGCGGCTGCGCTCGTGAGCGAGTATGGCATCCGCACCTACGCCATCAAGGGTGAGGACACCGAGAGCTACTACGCGCATATCGATGCCGCGATCGCGTTCAAGCCGCAGGTCACGATGGATGACGGCGCGGACGTTGTCGGCCGCATCCACGCTCAGTTCCCCGAGGCGCTCACGGGCATCCTCGGCGGCACCGAGGAGACGACCACGGGCGTCATCCGTCTCGCCGCCATGGCGGATGACGAAGCGCTCAAGTACCCGATCATCGCCGTCAACGAGGCGAACACGAAGCACCTCTTCGACAACCGGTACGGCACCGGTCAGTCGACCATCGACGGCATCATCCGCGCCACCAACCGCCTCATCGCGGGGCGCACCGTCGTCATCACCGGCTACGGCTGGTGTGGCCGTGGTGCTGCGATGCGCGCCGACGGTCTCGGCGGCAACGTCGTTATCTGTGAAGTCGACCCGCTCAAGGCGCTCGAGGCTGTCATGGACGGCTACCGCGTCATGACCTCGATCGAGGCCGCGAAGGTCGCCGACATCTGGATCACCGTCACCGGTGACCTCCACGTCATCGGCCGCGAGCACTTCGAGGTCATGAAGGACGGCGCGATTATCTGCAACTCCGGCCACTTCAACGTGGAGATCGACATCCCCGTGCTGCGCGAGCTCGCGAAGTCCGAGCGCGAAGTGCGCCCGCTCGTCGAGGAGTTCACGTTCGACGACGGCCGCCAGATCTTCCTGCTCGCCGACGGTCGCCTCGTGAACCTGTCATGCGCCGAGGGCCATCCCGCCTCGGTCATGGACATGAGCTTCGCCAACCAGGCGCTCTGTGCCGAGTTCCTCGTCGAGAACTGCGTCGACATGGAGCCCGGTGTCTACGAGGTGCCCGAGGAGATCGACGCCGAGATCGCCGCGCTCAAGCTGGCTGCGATGGGCATCGAGATCGACGTGCTGACCGAGGAGCAGGAAAAGTACCTGAGCTCCTGGCAGGAAGGCACCGTCTAGGTTCGTTCGCGACTTCAGCGGGCCGGCAGGAGACTGCCGGCCCGCATTCGTATCAGGGAGAGGGCGCAATGGCAATCACCGATATTCCGCGCACGATCTGGTGGGAAGACGGCAAAGTCGTTCTTGTCGACCAGTCACGTCTACCACTGCAGGGCGACCTGCTCGTGTGCAACACGTACGACGGTGTGTGCCAGGCGATTGCCGGCATGGCTGTCCGAGGCGCCCCTGCCCTTGGCGTGGCGGCAGCGCTCGCCGTGGCGCTCTGGGCGACCACTGCGGGAGCCGAGGTCGACGACATCGATGCATTCCTCGGCGAACTCGATCGCGTTGCCGATGAGATCGCCGGCACGCGTCCGACTGCCGTGAACCTCGCGTGGGGCGCGGAGCGCATGAAGCGCTTCGCGCGTGACAACGTCGACGTCGGTGTGGCCGAGCTTCGCGAGCTCCTCGTGATGGAGGCAAGCGCCATCCGCGACGAGGACGAAGCCCGCAACCGCGCACTCGGCGCCTTCGGAGCCGAGCTCATCGAGCCCGGCAGCCGCGTGCTCACCCACTGCAACGCGGGTTCGCTTGCGACCGCGTACTTCGGTACCGCACTCGGCGTGATCTTCTCGGCACATGAGCAGGGCAAGATCGAGGGCGTGTGGGTCGACGAGACCCGCCCGGTCCTCCAGGGCGCGCGCCTCACTGCCTGGGAGCTCAAGCTCGCGGGCGTGCCGCATAAACTCATCACCGACAACATGGCCGCAAGCATCATGCGCGCGGGCCTGGTCGACGCAGTTGTCGTTGGCGCCGACCGGATCGCCGCCAACGGAGACGTCGCGAACAAGATCGGCACGTACGGGCTAGCGGTGCTCTGCAAGGAGCACGGGATTCCCTTCTACGTGGCTGCGCCGACATCCACCGTGGACCTGACGCTCGAGAGCGGCGACGGCATCGTCATCGAGGAGCGCGACCCGCGCGAGATCACCGGCGTGACCGTCTCGGGTATCATCGAGCCGGACTCATCTACGGCGTCGCGCGCGTTCGACATGCTCACCGAGGCAGGCGCGTACCAGGTGCCGATGGCCAAGGGTCATCAGCTCGTCATCGATCGCAAGGGCGGCGCGTACAAGTTCGACGGCTGGTTCCGGATCGCACCTCCCGGCGTCGAGGTCTACAACCCGGCGTTCGACGTCACCCCTGCGGCGTACGTCACAGCGATCATCACCGAGCGGGGCGTCAGCCGCGCGCCGTATACTGAGACGCTGTCATCGGCGTGCTGCGGATCGGGTGCGATTCACGAACTGGGGTAGGGGAGTCGGGTGTCGATCGGCCAGTTGCTGCCCGTAATACTCGGCGTACTCGCGTACGTCATTCTCGGCGTGGTGCTGCGCCTCACGGGCCTGCTGTCTGCAGCCGATGCGAAGCCGCTCAACACGCTCCTCATTTACGTGGCGCTGCCCGCGCTCGTATTCAACACCGTGCAGTCGGCCGTGCTCGATTGGCGGCTTGCGATCGTTCCGGTCATCGCGTGGGTACTCGCGCTCGTTGGTATTGCGATCGCATGGGGGATAACGAAGCTTCTGCATCTTGAAGGGCCAACTGCTGGAGCGTTCATTCTGGTGGCGGTCTTCGGCAATACGGCGTACGTGGGGTATCCGGTTGCATCGGCGCTTCTCGGTGAGCCGGGGCTCGTTCGCGCCATCTTCTACGACCTTTTCGGAAACACCGCAGCGATCATCACCCTTGGGGCGCTCATCGCGAGCCATTACGGCGAGCATAACCTCAAGGTGAACCCCATTCGCGAGATCGTGACGTTCCCACCGTTCATCGCGCTCGCCTTTGCGCTCGCCATGCGTTCGGTTCCCGTTCCGACACTGGTTAGCAACTGGTTGGATGTGCTCGCTAAGCTGGTCGTGCCGATGATCATGATCTCGGTGGGACTGTCGCTCAGACCTGAGAAGGTGCGGGGGCACCTCGCCAAGGCCGGAATCATCGCTGGCTTGAAAATCGTGATGCTGCCGCTGCTGGCTCTGGTGATTGGTACGCTCGTGCTGCGCGATCCGGCGTCCATGCGAATCGTCGTGCTCGAAGCGGGCGTGCCGTCGATGATGCTCACCGTGGTCGTCGGCATGCGGTTCAAGCTGGACGTCGACCTCATCGCGTCGGCGATCCTCGTAACGATGTTGGGCGCGATCGTCACGATCCCGCTGCTGCAGCTTCTCGTGTAGCGCGCGCCCTCGGATTGGGGGCGTCATGGGGTTTGTGGGAGCGCTTGCGGAGGTCATCTCACCCGTCAGGTGTGCTGGCTGCGACTTACCGGGTGGGGCGCTCTGCGCACGGTGTGGTGCTGCTATGCCGATTATCCATGCAGCAGAGGCCTGCGCCCGATGCGGGGCTGCGGGCGTCCGCGCCCGATGCGAAGAGTGCCACGGGCGGGAGTTCGCGTTCGAGGCTGCGGTCTGCGCGGGGCGTCTCGAGCCGCCGCTTTCGCGCGCGGTCACTCTCTACAAGGATGCGGGCGAACGCCGGTACGGACCGCTTCTCGGCGCGTTGCTGGCCGCTGCATGCCGACAGTGGCGCGGATGGCCCGATGCCGTGGCTGCTGTTCCCGCAACCCGAGCCGCAGTCTCGCGGCGCGGGTTCGATCACACCGCGGCGTTGGCGGCGGCCGTCGCGCGAGAACTGCGGGTCCCGGTTGTCTCCCGACTCGGCGTGCATCGGCAGCACGATCAGCGCGTGCTTGGTCGGGAGGAGCGGTTCGCGAACATGGAGGGCGCGTTTCTCGTACTGCCCGGTCAGGCGTTGCCGGCCCGAGTGTTGCTCATCGACGACGTTTTCACGACGGGTGCAACACTCGATGGGGCAGCGAAGGCGCTCCTGGCCGCCGGGTGCGTGGCGGTGCGCGTCGCGGCGCTCGCGCGTGCGTGAGAGACAAACATGCCGCCATTCCTGGTACACTCGTTCGTGCTTCCATCCGGGTCTGTGGTTGCGGGCGCGCAAGCGCCTCAGTCCAAGGTAGACGCGGCCGAAAGGACCCACGTAAGCCGGCGGTTCTTCGTCGCGCGAGCATGGCGCGTCTTAGGGGTAAGTCGTACCGTCCGGTCCAGCCATCCCGGTTGGCGGGCGAGAGGGCCGGTAGTGAGATAGCATCAAGCGGAAGCCCCGGTGCGCGAGTGTGGGGCCAAAGACCAGGTCAGCCGGATGGAAGCACTACTTCACACGTACAGCGGGAGGAATCGGATGTCGCGATCGAAGCGAATTGTGGCGCTTCTCTTGAGCGCGCTGTTGATCGGCGGTCTCGTGGGCTGCGGCAGCGGCGGCAAGAAGTCGGAGCTTGTGCCCAAGATTGCCCCGCCGCTTATCGCGACGGAAGGCGTCCTCAGGGCTGGCGTCGACTTGTCGTATCCGCCATTCGCCGGAGTGGACAAGGGAGAGAAGGCCGGCATCGACGTCGATGTGGCCGCTGCGCTTGCAGAGCGTCTCGGCCTGAAGCTGGAGCTTGTCGATCTCAAGGCGTCGGCTGTTCCTGCCGCGCTGAAAGCGAAGCAGATCGACATCGCTCTCGGTGCAATGCCGATTTCCGATGCTGTGCTGGCCGATGTCACCGTTGCGGGCTCGTACCTCACCGATGGTCCCGCGCTTTTCTCGATGGTCGCCAGCGGCACCCCGACCCCGACTGCTACGCCGGACGGTCTTGGGGCCCTGTTGGTCGGCGTGCAGCAGGGATCGGATTCGTTCTGGATCATGGAGTCCGAGTACGGCGAGGGGTTCGCCAGCCCGTCGGCGACACTGCGCGAGACGTTCGAGGCGCTTGCTGCGGGCGAGATCGATGTGGTCGTAGCAGATGCGGTTGTGGGTGCGTACCTCGCGCGAGACTTCCCTGGAGCGACCTTCGTTGTGCAGTACTCATCGGCTGAGCCTCTCGGGGTGCTCGTTACCAAGGACGCCACGGAGTTTGAGACCGCCATTCGCAAGGAACTCGATGCACTTGCGTCGGAGGGCGTGCTCGACGCGATTCGAACGAAGTGGGTCGGAAAGTTGCCCGTTCTCGACGCCATACCGTCGGAGGAAGCGTCGGCCACTCCATAACATCCGGAACACCCGCGCATCATCAACAGCCCGCATCCGCGCGGGCTGTTCTGCATATTCTGAGAGGTTGCGCGCATACCCGATGCGGGCTATCACGCCTGCGCGGTAATTGCGGTATAGTTATGCACAGTGGGTGGGATTGGCGCTGCAAGGCGTCTGAAGTGTAAACATCTGAAGGAGGTTCCATGAGCAAGACCAGCAAGCTCTTTGTACTCCTCATGGTCTTCGCGCTCGTCATCAGCGCTTTTGCGCTTGGCGGCTGTGCGAAGAAAGACGACGGCACCACGACGACCGAAGGCGAAGGAACCGAGACCGTCGCTCTCAAGACGATCGAAGAGGGCATGCTCCTCGTTGGCTCCGACACAGCGTTCCCGCCGTTTGAGTCAATGAACGGTGACGTGGCCGAGGGCTTCGATGTTGACCTCATGACTGCAATCGGTGAGAAGCTCGGCCTCGAGGTCAAGTTCCAGACTGAGATCTTCGACACCCTCATCCCGACGCTCAAGGCCGGCGGCAAGTTCGACGTCATCGCCTCTGGCATGACCATCAAGCCAGACCGCCAGCTTGAGATCGACTTCGCGGGTCCTTACTACGACTCCAACCAGTCTCTTGTCATGAAGAAGGGCACCGCGTACACCGGTCCCGAGCAGCTGGCTGGCAAGAAGATCGGCGTGCAGTCCGGTACCACCGGTGAGGCGTGGGCCAAGGAGAACGTCGAGGGTGCAACGCTCGTACCGTTCAAGAACGCCACCGACGCATTTGCAGCCCTTCAGGCCGGCAACGTCGACGCCGTTGTGAACGACCTCCCCGTGTCGACCGAGCTCCTCAAGGACGATGACCGAGGCATGGAGATCGTCGCTCAGATCCCGACCGGCGAGCAGTACGGCTTCGGCGTGAGCAAAGACAACCCCGAGCTTACCGCTGCAATCAACAAGGCTCTCGGCGAACTGAAGACCGACGGTAAGTACAACGAGATCTATCAGAAGTGGTTCGGCATTCTGCCCGAATAACTGACGACGAGTACGAGTTACGTGTATTCTGCGGGGGACTCCTGATACATCAGGAGTCCCCCGCAAGTCATCCGGCCATGATTGGGGCAGGCATGAGTGACCTGATTCGCACATACCGACGCGGGCTGTTTGGGGTGACGTTCGCCGCCATCCTGCTCACGCTCACGCTCGTGTCGTCATCATTTGCGATGACGGGTGGCAAGGTCACCGTCGACCGGGACACCGGAGGTCAACTGACACGGTTCACGTTCGCTGCCAAGGCCGAGGCGGGTGCTCCGGTCTCCGAGATCGACTTCTTGTTCCCTGAAGGGTTCGATCCCGAGAAGGCGTCTGTCAGGGCTACCCTGCTCGATGGTCTGAAACGCATCGATGCTCCGTACCTTGAGTCAGTCAACGCGGAAACGCGCGTGGTCAAGATCATCTTCGATCCACCTGTCCCTCCGGAGAGCAATCTCTCCATACAGATTCACGATGTGATGACCCCGATCGCCGGGGGAACGTACGAGCTCCCCGTTGAGTATTTGGTCGTGGCAGATGGCGCGGCTCCCGAGCGCCGCACTATCGAGGGCCTGACGTTCAAGTACAATACCCCGCCGCGTGAAGAGGTTATCTCGCGCTGGCTTGATGGCCAGGGTTGGGTCACCGGCTGGAACAGCGTCAAACTGCTCAATCTGTTCTTGAAGCCCCAGCAGTTCGTACGTGCGGTGCCGCTTCTTTTCGCCGGGTGGCTGATGTCACTGGCACTGGTTCTGAGTGCCTTCCCGTTGTCCATCTTGGGTGGTCTGGGTACGGCGTTCATGAAGATGTCGAAGCTCCCGCCGATTCGCTGGCTGGCGGCAATCTACATCAACGTAATTCGTGGTACGCCGCTCTTCCTTCAGATATTCGTTGTCTTCATCGGCCTTCGCACAACAGGCCTGCGCTTTCCAGACTACATCTCGGCCGTGGTGGTTCTCACCCTCAACTCTTCGGCGTATCTCGCGGAGATCTTCCGTGCCGGCATCCAGTCGATT
This sequence comes from Coriobacteriia bacterium, assembly GCA_038325105.1. Lineage (GTDB taxonomy): Bacteria > Actinomycetota > Coriobacteriia > Anaerosomatales > Anaerosomataceae > WSXY01. The sequence continues at coordinate 8,141 of JBBQIR010000033.1, read as the reverse complement.
TCTCGCGGTCAGTTCGAGGCCGCTTCCTCCCTTGGCATGACGTACTGGCAGGCGATGCAGTACGTGATCATCCCGCAGACTGTCCGTCGAGTGCTTCCGACCATGACCTCCGAGTTCATCTTGCTATTCAAGGACACCGCGCTGTTCGCCGCTGTCGGCATCTTCGAACTCATGCTGAGGTCCCAGAACTTCGTTGCACGATCCGGCAACCTGACAGCGTACGTGGTTGCAGCCATGTACTACCTCGTCATCACCATCCCGCTTATCAACCTGGTCGGACGTCTTGAGATAAAGCTCGCTCAGTCGGAGCACGGGATTGTGGCAGCGTCGTCAACGCGGAAGAGCCGCCGCGCCGCAGCCGCGCTCTCGGGACCTGATTTCGAAACAACCGCTGCGAAGCATGAATCGAGGTGACTGCCGTGACACAGCCGGTCGTACGTATCGTTGATTTGCATAAGTCATTCGGCTCCCTTGAGGTCCTGAAGGGCGTCAACATCGAGGTCCAGCGCGGCGAAGTTGTCGTCATTCTCGGGCCGAGCGGGTCCGGGAAGTCGACGATGTTGCGCTGCGTCAACCACCTCGAAGTGCCCACGAGCGGCGAGGTGTGGCTGCAGGATGTGCAAATCAACGCTCAGGGAACCAACGTCAACAAGGTGCGCGAGCACATTGGTATGGTCTTCCAGAGCTTCAACCTGTTCCCGCATCTCACGGCCAAGGGCAACGTGATGCTCGCGCAGCGCAAGGTGCTCGGCAGAAGCACCGACGAGGCCGAGCGCATCGCGAACGAGCAGCTCGCGAAAGTCGGACTGTCCGACCGTGCCGATCACTATCCGTCCCAGCTCTCCGGCGGTCAGCAGCAGCGCGTCGCTATCGCCCGTGCGCTCGCGATGGATCCGATCGTCATGCTCTTCGACGAAGTGACTTCGGCTCTTGACCCTGAGCTCGTACGAGACGTTCTGGAGGTCATGAAGGAGCTTGCTCGCGGCGGCATGACGATGCTCGTCGTCACCCACGAAATGGGCTTCGCTCGCGACGTTGGCAGCAGGGTGGTATTCATGGACGAAGGCGTCATCTGCGAGGAAGGTACGCCCGGGGAGGTCTTCGACCACCCGAAGAATGAGCGCACTAAGGACTTCCTCGGCCATATCAGCTAGACCCGTCACGCAAACACACCCGTCAACGGCGCTTGCAGCGCGGTCTGGCGGGTATGTTCATAGATGTCCGGATCAACTAGGAGGCCCACGATGAAAATGATCATCAAGGGAAGGCACATGGAAGTCACCCCGGCCATTCGCGAGTATGCGGAGGGGAAGATCGGTCGGATCGCCAAGATTCTCGACAGCATGATCATGAGCGCTGAAGTCGAACTGTTCACGGAGAAGAATCCCTCAATCGAGAACGGACAGGTCGCCGAGGTCACCGTGTACACCAAGGGACACGTTATTCGCGCCAGGGAGGCCGCGTCGGACATGTACGCGGCGATCGACCTGGTGTCGGAGAAGCTTGAGAGACAGGTGCGCAAGTACAAGACCAAAATCGTCGACAAGCGCCGCACGGCGGCCCCGATGCCGCCTGTGGATCTCGAGTCAGAGCCCCAAGAGTCCGTCATCGTGAAGACCAAGGTCCTCGAGGTCAAGCCGATGTCGCCGGAGGAAGCGATTCTTCAGCTGGAGCTGCTAGGACACGACTTCTTCGTGTTCTCGTCAGCCGAGTCCGAAGAGATCAGCGTCCTGTACCGTCGCAACGACGGCGACTACGGTTTGATCGAACCGCGCTAGCGAAGGCGGATTGAGTGCGGAATACCACGGAGGGGGCGCGATTGCGCCCCCTCCGACCGTATCAACCGGGTGGTCTGCATGCGTGTTCATGGTTGACACGCGGGAAAAGCGCAGACTATCGTTGACCCGAGAACGCCCGTCCCGGTCACAATCGTTCCAAACGTCGAAGACTAGCCGAAGCACTGGACGAAGCAGGGGGTCGGAGTGGACAACGTCGCATCTGCGGCTGTTATCGCTGAGATTGAGGAAGTACTCGCTCAGGTCGCCGAGATCAAGGCGGCACGCGTCGTCGCCTCAAGCGGCGGCATCATCGAGGAGATTCACGTTCTCGCGCTGCCGTCCAAGAGCCCGAAACAGCTTGTACGCGACATCGAGTCCACCATCATGGCGGCATTCGGCATCGCCGTTGACCACAAGGTGATATCGATCGCCCAGCTTGGCCCGGACGTCCTCTCCAAGCCCGAGGTGAAGGTTCAGGCTCGGGCGCTCATCCGCGGCATCACGGCCGACGTAAGTGGCGTCTTTGCCACCAGCACCGTGACTCTGGAGCTGGAAGGCGACCTCTACATCGGCAAAGCTACAGGCCCCGCAAGCCAGACCGGCCGACAGCGCCTTGTGGCGCAGGCGACCCTCAACGCAGTGGAGGAATACCTGCAGAGCACCATGAGCTTCGCTCTGGAGGACGTGGAGATCGTTCGTCTCGGGAGGGAAGCGGTAGCAGTATCGTGCGTGGTTCTCGTAACCTCTTTGGGTGAACAAGCGTTCTCGGGGTCAGCACTTGTCCGACAAAATGAGAAAGACTCAATCGTCAAGGCGACCTTGGATGCCATCAACAGACGTCTCGGGTTCTTGACAACAACATAGTATTTCCAGTTTGGGCCAACGCCGTGAAAAACGGCTTGAATACCTGTCAGCACACGATCGAGCGGAGCGGACAGGGTTCTTCCATTACTAGCGGGATGGGAGAAGACCACACCGAAAAGGGGGTCTTCTCACATGAAAAGAATTGCTTTCCTTCTCAGTTCTCTCGTCGCTCTCGTTCTCAGCGGCGGCGCGGTCTTCAAGATTTAGTCTCAATGTGCACCAGCGGCGTTGGCCCAGCTTGTTTCCTGCGAGTACGGAGTGGTCGATGCCGAGGCGTTACAAGGCGTACGTGAGTCTGCTCGCTGTTGCCGCTCTGGTGGCCGCAGCGCTTGTTGATTGGCCGACGACCGACTGGTCGCACTGGGGCATCCTCGCTGCGTTGGCCGGGCTGGTGTTCCTGTCCGAGAATCTCGCGTTCGAACTGCCGGTTCTTGGATCTGTCTCGCTTGCGTTCGCCTTCGACTTTGCGGCGCTCCTATATGCGGGCCCCCTAGCCGGTGCCCTCGTCACACTCTGTGGAGCAGTTACCGTATCCGAGATAAGAGAGCGCAAGCCGTTCTGGCTGATGTTGCTGAACATCGTGCAACTGCCGCTCGTTGTTCTCACAGCCGGGGCGGTCTACCTCGGTCTGGGTGGCATCCCTCTAGGTGTGTCCACAACTGGGCATGCTGCGTCCATTCCCGTTCTGCCGTCCATCGCCGCTGCGGCGACCTTTTTCGCGCTCAACGTCCTCATAGTCAGCGTCGGCATCGCCTTCTATCGATCGCTCGCGCTCAAGGATGTCTGGCGCCTTCAGCACACCTTCAATTACCTTGCAAGTTTCATCGGTCTCGCGCTCCTGGGCGCGTTGATGGCAAAACTGATCGATGTTGCGGGGTTCATGGGGATCGGCCTACTGCTCTTGCCGTTGGTTGTCGCCCGCCAGACATTCCAGGTGTACCAGCATCTGTCGCGTGCCTACTCCGAGACTATTCGCTCCCTCGTTGCGGCAATCGAGGCCAAGGATCCATACACTCGAGGCCATTCGGAGCGCGTCGCAGGGTATTCGCAACTCCTGGGCAAAGCGATCGCGCTTGACCCTCTGATCGTCAAGACTCTCGAGTTCGCTGCTCTGTTGCACGACCTTGGCAAGATTGGCGTCCATACAGAGACACTCGTTAAAGAGGAGGGCCTTACGCACGCGGAGTTCGTGGAGATCCGGCAGCATCCCGAGGTAGGCAAGGCGGTGCTCGAGCCGGTCGAATTCCTCGAGGACATCATCCCGATCGTCTACGCCCATCACGAGCGACCGGACGGAACCGGGTATCCTCTGGGGCTTCGAGACGACGAGATTCCGCTTGGAGCGCGCATCCTGGCCGTCGCGGACTGCTTCGATGCGATGACGTCGAACCGCGCCTACCGTCGACCGATGACCATAGAAGAGGCGCGGCTGGAGATGGTCCGCGTGGCGGGGACCCAGTTAGATGCCGGTCTCGTAGATGTGTTCCTCAAACAGATTGTGGACGAGCGGGACATAGAAACACTTGCGAAGCGGATGGGGGCTGCAGTTGCGCAACCAATCGAAGGCTGAAGCAGGCCACTTCGCCTTCAGCCTAGCGCTCGCTGCAGCCGGGTTTGGCGTCGTCTTGGCCAACGCTTCCGGAATGCGGGTTGTTGACTACGGCCTGGCCGCTCTCTTCGTGATTGCGTACGCGCTCGTCGACGCCATGAGCGTTCGACTCTCACGGGGAGACACCGTATTCGTTGACGGCGCCATTGCGCTAGCGTCGGTCATCCTCCTGCCACCCTCTCAAGCCGTGGTCTGTTGCGTACTTGGCGTTTCGCTCGGGGCGCCCTTCGACACCCGAAACCACAAGCCACTTTTGACGCGACTTGGCGAGATACTGAGACGGCCGCTGCTCGTCGCGACGATCGCGCTACTCTCCGGGCAGGTGCTCGACCGTCAGGCACTTGCCGCTGGCAGCACGATTGCGATTCTTTGGGCCGTGGGCCTGGGCACCGTCCACTCCGTTACGGACTTCTGGCTGCTGGTGCTCGGAGTATCGCTTGAGAAGCACCAAAGCGTGCTGAGCTCGATATCGGGGCTGTCGCGGTCGTTGGCGGCGTTGTACGCCGCACACGTCTCGCTCGGTGTGGTGGCGGCTCTGCTCTATCCAAGCGGACGACTCTGGGGACTCGGTATAACGATTCTGCTCGTACTAATGATCCAGTACAGCTTCAATCTCCTCCTCAAGACAAAGGGCGCGTACGGCGAGACCATCCAAGCCCTCGTACGTGCGAGCGAGTTGCAGTCGGGGGTGGGCGAGGAGGGTCACGCTCAGAGGGTCGCGGATGCCTGCGTCAATGCGGGTCGGTTGCTGGGGCTCTCGAGCAAAGCGCTCGAGCGGCTCAACTACGCTGCGCTGCTGCACGAGATCGGGCGCATCGGAATCGACGAAGGTGTGGGGTCCTCTGACGCGAAGGCGAGCCACCCGCAAAGGGGAGCCGACATCGTCGGTGGGATTCCGTTCCTGGCATCAACTCGGGCCATGATCCGAGACCAGGGCGTCGCGCCGACTGCCGGTCGCCTGCAGGCCGATGATGAGGACGCGCTCTGTGCTCAACTAATAGGAGTGTGCTGCGCATTGGATCGATTCGTCGTATTGAGTCCCGGGCGCCGCTTGGATGGGAAGTCGGTTGCGAGTGGGTTGGATTCGTGCGCTCCACTCATAGATGCAAGAGTACGGAGCGCCGTCCGGAGCGCGTTCACGCGAGGATTGCTGTCGAAAGAGAGAACAGCGTAGCGTAAGGTCAGTTAAGCCTTTGCAGTGGGTACTCAGGCGGAACTTTTCGCTGGCATGCATCAGCGGGTATGGATATACTTCTCTCACCCTGAGGAGGATCTCCCGGTTTGGGGGAGGATATGGGAGAGTGTACTTGCTGGAAGGCACCGGACTACGGATACGGCGTCCGGAGACATCGACTGATCCAGGCATTTGCCAATACGAGGCCGGACATTTCCCTATTGGTTGCGCCCGGCGGATACGGTAAGTCGGTACTTGCGTCGCAGTTTTCAGATGCCTGTGCCGCTGATTGCCTATGGGTAGCGATGGGTGGATGTTCGCCCGCCGCTTCTGACCTGCCGGCTGCGGTCGCCCGAGGCATACGGTCGCACCTGGATGGTCAGGAACCATCGTGTGTGGCGCGTGCCGTGGTTCCGGCATCGGGGTGGGCGCTGCTCGAGTCTGCGTTGGGAGACCTTAGCTGCAGTCCGGCTCTGGTCGTGGTTGACGGTTTCGACCGACTGATTTCGACTGAGTTCGCGCATGAACTCCTGATTCTGTGCCGCCGCCTCTTCGGTTCGGCGTGTCGCCTCATAATGAGCGCTCGGAGTGTAGTCACTTGGTTCCAGCCCCAAACCCATGACATCAGTCTGTGGGTGTTGACCAGAGGCGCGCTTGAGTTCAACCCGGATGAAGTGGCCAGCCTAGCCGAGCATGTCCTGGCAGAGCCACTTGAATCGGGGGATGTCGAAGCGCTCTTCCGAGCGTCTGCGGGTCAGCCGGCGCTACTCACTCTTCTGTTAAGGCACCTCATCCTCGGCGACTGCAGTATCAGGGACTCGCTCGTACGCGCGCCAAGCGACGTCGCATCTCACTTGGAGAACATCATTACGGCGGATACTCATTTAGGTGTCTTAGACGTGCTCGGCGTCGCCGCTGTCCTGGGATCGGGCGAGGTCTCAGAGCTGCAGACGGTTTCTGGGGCAGACTCAGGGTCGGTGTGTGCGGCAGCCGAGAGTGTGCCCATGCTGAGGCTCAGCGGTGGGGAATCTGGGCCGCGAAGATTCGTACTGCATGACCTTGCATGTGATGTGTATCGAAGTGCCGCTCTGGAGCGCTGGTGGAGAGGGGACAGCAGTCTACTCGTCGGTTCACTCGGGGTTCTAGCAAGGCGTGGCGACTACCAGCGGTTGTTCCAGACCATTCTGGATTCGGGTGATCTCGCTTTACTTGCCGAATTCGCCGAGCAGCGCGGCGCAGAACTGCTCGAGGATGCAAGTCTTGGTTTGTTGGAACTGGTGCTCGACCGAATTCCTCCCGTCGCTCAGGTCGGGAGCGTGAAACTCCTGCTCTTGGGCGCCATGCTGCAAAGGTCACGCGGGCGATTGAGCGATGCCTTCCGGCGCACGATGGTTGCGCAGCAGGTCGCTTCCTGCCAAGCGGATGCGGCCCTCATTCGCGACTGTTTGCTTGTCGAGACGCGGCTAAGGTGGGACTTCGGGGACTATGCGCCGGTTGTTCCGCGACTTCAGCAGGCATACGAAGAGGCCAAATGTGGTGAGGACCACGACACCGCAACGCTCATGCTGGGGTACCTCGCGTCGGCGTATGCGCAACTGGGTGATGTGCCGCGGGGTCGTGCGTACGCGCTCGAGTACTGCGACACCTCTGGGCACCCAGCTGTGAGGCCTGCGACACGGCTTCAGGCGGTTCAAGGTGTTCTCTACGTCCTAGCCTATGTGTGCGGGGACGTTGCCGCGGCAGTTGACCTTCTCCGGAAGACGATGAGTGGCACTGACTGTCCGGTCAGTGCACGGCTCCAGTGTGATGCCAATCTGGCTGCGCTCCTAGTTGAGATGGGCCGGCTGCAGTCCGCGCTGGCACTGGTGAGTAAAGTGCGTTTACGGCTTGGAGAATGTGGACTCCGTTCTCTGGTTGCAGCGTGTGTCAACACCGAGGCCACCGCGCGCACGGGTCTGGGCGAGGTAGATGAGGGCGGGCAATTGGGGCGCGAGGCGGTAACGCTTGCGTTTGAGGACGAGGAGATCTATGCGGGCGAGTGTGCTCGTGTCTACTGTGCGGTCATGTCCAGGGCCAGCGGGCAGTTCGACGATGCCCTGGCTGATGCCGAGGGCGCACTTGTCTACTTCACGCAGCACGACGCTGCCGTTCCGGCAATGGCTTGTCTTGCGCAGTGCGAAGTTGCGGCCAGTCTCCTGGCTCTGGGGGATCGGGCGAGAGCAGTGCATCTGGCATCAAGCGCTCGCTCGCAGGCTGTCGAGTGGGGCGCTGAGAATCACCTTCTGCGAGCCGACATGGTTCTTGCGGAGGTAGAGCGGCAAAGGGGGGACCTCAGCGTCGCAGTCGCGCGAATCCGTGAGCGCGCTGGCTACATCCTTACTGAGAGCAGCAACTGGCAAGTTGCGATGTACATTCGAGCGTTCCCCGGTTTGATGGGCGTACTAGCGAAGGCAGTGGGCGTAGATATGCTCCCCTCACATATGCTTCGGATGGTGCTCGGCGATTACGCGATTAGTGCGATTGATGCGTCTGCCGCAACGCTCTCAGACAACGAGCGCGAACAGCTCTTGTATCGCTTGCTCAACGAGGACCAAGCGAGTGAGTTCCTAGCGCGGCTCGAGACCGTCTCCTCCCTGCGCGTCCATCTCTTCGGCGGGATGCAGGTTGACGCCCCTCATGGGCGCGTCTCGGACAAGGACTGGCGCAAGCGCAAGGC
>JBBQIR010000032.1:0-22318 GCA_038325105.1 Coriobacteriia bacterium | reverse complement strand
AGGCAGCACATGAGCCGGCCGCAGAGGCCCGAGATCTTGAGCGGGTTGAGCGGCAGGTCCTGTTCCTTGGCCATGCGGATGGAGACGGGCTGGAACTCCCCGCCGAAACGCACGCAGCACAGCTGCTCGCCGCAGTGGCCGAGACCACCGACGAGGCGGGCCTCGTCGCGAACGCCGACCTGGCGCATGTCGATGCGCGTCTTGAACGCCGAGGCAAGATCTCGCACGAGGTCGCGGAAATCAACGCGCTCCTCGGCAACGAAGTAGAAGACCATCTTGCTGTCGTCGAAAAGCGTCTCGACGCCGATCGGCTTCATGTCGAGCTTGTAGCGCTTGATGAGGCCGCGGAATGTCTCCATGGCGCCTGTCTCGCGCCCGGCGAGATTCGCCGCACGCTCCCGGTCACTCTCGCTGGCAACGCGCACGACAGGCTTGAGGCCCGGCGGCACCTGCGACGGCTCGACGTCTTTCGGCGCGAGCACGACCTCGCCGATCTCTTCGCCGCGCTCGGTCGTGACAACGACGAAATCGCCCTCGACCGGCTCGCTGCCGGCAGGGTCGAAGTAGAGTACTTTACCTGCGTACTTGAATCTGACTCCCACTATCGTGGGCATCGGAGGACCTCCTGTATGTCGAACAGCATGGCCTCAATGGCCAGCTGCGGGCTCACATTATACGTAATCCGCTTGCGCGCTGTTTCAGCGGCCGAAATCGCGGCAAGTGCGGCGCGCGGCGTGATGACAGCCGCGACCTCGACGAGCGCGTCGGAAACGTCCGTATTCGCGGTCAGTTCACCCACGCCCTGTGATACTACCAAGCAATCGCGGAGCCAGCTCTGCGTGACGCCGATGATCTCGGCAAGGCCCTCGCGTTCGCGTGACGTCAGTTCACGCTTGTGCCGCTCTTCGATCGGCTTCGTGGAGACCTTCTTCCCGAGAAGCGAACGGTGCTCCTCGAGCTCATCAGACTGGACGGTCTTCACCTCGTCGAGCGGCGCCTTCACGGCCGCAAGAAGTTCGCGCGCGGCCTCGATGATGTCATACCCGTCCATGACCGTCAGCCGCTTGAGCGTGTCGAGCACGAGCGAACGCGCGGCCAGACGTCCCGGCGAGCGGAGCAGGTCCTCGGCGCGAGGCACGACACCCCCGGATGCAGCGAGCGCCGCACGCGCCTGCGTGGTGTCGGCGCCGCTGCGCTGCACGAGGAGCGCCTCGGCAACCGACGGCGGGATCGGGCGGAAGCGCACGATCTGGCAGCGCGACGCGATCGTGGGCATGACCGCGTCGTACGAGCGCGTCATGAGGATGATGACGACGTTGTCCGGCGGCTCTTCGAGGGTCTTGAGGAACGCGTTGGCGGACTCCGCATTGAAACGCTCGGCCTCGCCGACGATGTAGATCTTGCGGGTGGCCTGCACGGGTCTCAGGTGCACGTCGTGGATGATGTCGCGCACCTGGTCGATCACGTACGTCGTCGCACCCTCGGGGTGCACCTCATGGACATCGGGATGAAGACCACTGAGAACCCGGTAACACGTTGGGCACGCGCCGCAGCCGCCACCGTCGCAGAAGAGCGCGCACGCGAGGGCCTTGGCCGCAGTGATCTTGCCGGAGCCGGTGGGGCCGACGAAGAGGTACGCGTGCGATACAGTGTCGGACGCGACTGCGGTGCGCAGGTACCCGGCGACGCGGGTCTGCGCGGGTAGTTCGTCCCAGACACACGGGCGCGCCATCACGCCTCCACGACGATGCCGACAGCCGCGAAGGTGTCGGCAAGCGCCGCAAGGACGCCCTCCCACACGATATCGGCGTGGTCGCGCCCGACGACGGCGATGCGCTCCGGTTCCTCGGCCGCCATAGCGAGGTAACCGTCCCGGATGCGCTCGTGGAATGCGATGTCCTCGCGCTCGAGGCGATCAGCGGTATGGGGCGTGGCAGCGGCAATACCGGCACGGGGCTCGACATCGAGCACGATCGTGCGGTCGGGCACGAGCCCGCCGGTCGCTATCGCATTGATGGAGCGGATCATGGCCAGGTCGAGCCCGCGGCCGTAGCCCTGGTACGCCAACGAGGAGTCCGCGTAGCGGTCACAGAGCACGATCGTGCCCGCATCCAGCGTCGGCCCGATGATCGACGAGGAGAGCTCCGCGCGACCGGCCGCGAAGAGCAGAAACTCCGCAATCGGCGAGAGAACCTCCTTCGCCGGGTTGAGCAGGATGTCGCGAACGCCCTCGCCCACCATCGTGCAGCCCGGTTCGCGAAGCGTCACAACCTCGCGGCCCGCAGCGCGCAGAACCACGGCGAGGCGCGCGATCTGCGTGGTCTTGCCGGAGCCGTCGCCGCCTTCGAAGGTGATGAACAGGCCGCTCATCGCTGACCCCCCTGCCGCCAGTCGTAGGGGGCCGATGCGTACAGATCGTTCCCACTCGCGTCGATCGCCACGAAGGCGGGCATGTCGGCGATCTCCATCTGCACGAGTGCCTCGGTACCGAGTTCAGGGTAGGCCACCTGCTCGGCGCTCTTCACGTGCGCTCCGAGGAGCGCCGCAGCACCACCGACGGCCGCGAAGTACACCGCGCCGTGCTCCGCGTGCGCGAGCCGCACCGTTTCCGAACGCGCGCCCTTGCCGATGGTGGCGGTGATCCCGGCCGAGAAGAGCCGAGGCGTCCACGCATCCATGCGCTTGGCAGTCGTCGGGCCGACGGAACCCGCGGGGCGGCCGGCGGCTTCGGGTGTCGGGCCTGCGTAGAAGAGCGTCTGGCCTGCGAGTCCGTACGGGAGTTCGCCCGCCGTCTCGAGCTCGGCCACAAGCCGTGCGTGCGTGGCGTCCCGGGCTGTGTAGACGACGCCGGAGAGCAGCACTTCGTCGCCAGCGCGTAGCGTCGCGAGGACCGCGGGAGTCGCTGGCAGCTCGACGTGGATGAGGTCACTCACAGTCGGACACCTCCTCGTCGCAGCCTCGCCAGTTGAGCGTCCGGTACGCGTACACGGCCGCTCCCATGACGATGAACGAGGTCAGCAGCAGCGTGATCCGTGCGCCGGACAACCAGACCTCGTTCGGTGCCATGCCCTGCGCCTCGACCACCGCACGAACCGCCTTGGCCACAAGGTCGCCGACTGGTGCCACAACGACCATCGAGAGCAAGAGTGAGACGCGGATGACCGACTCCATGGCGGTGAACACGCGACCGCGAATCTCATCGGCAACTGTCCGTATGACGTAAGTATTCCCGGAAACGGTGAGGGCCGCGATACAGAGGCCCGCGACGAGCGCGAACACGGCTGCGGTCCAGTACGCGGTCGACAGCGAGAATATGAACATGCCCACGCCGAAGCCGCTCACCCCGCCGATGAAGAGCGCCTGCAGCGGCATACGCTCGGCGAGCCTCGGGACGATGAGCGCGCCGACCACCATGCCGACCGCGATGAACACGAGCATGAACGTCTGAGGCGCCGCGATGAGGCTCTGGAGGACCTTAACCTGATCGAGGAACGGCACCCCACCTGAGAGGTTCTGCTGCACGTGGACGAGGCCGACGGTAATGATCGCGCCACCCCCAAGGAGTGCCATACCGATCGTCACGAGGAAGCCGCGAAGCTCCTTGTGTGCGCCGAGGAAGCGGAACGACTCGATGGCGTCCTTGCCGATGAGTGAGAGGTCGAGCGCACCGTTGCCCGACGCGCGCGCCTTCACCTTGATGGAGAGTATGAGCAGCGCCGACATCACGAACGTGAGGCTGTCGAGCGTCACTCCAGCGCGCGGGCCGAGGAGTGCAGGCGCGAGCGGACCGACGAGTTGGTCGACGAACGGCAGCCCGCTTCCCAGCACCCAGCGAACGATCGCTTCGAAGGCCGCGAGGATAGCACCGGACATTGTGAGCCCGATAAGCATGCTCGCCTGTTGGGTCGTGTAGCTGAGGCTGTTCGCCATGGTGACTTCCTCATCGCTCACGAGCCGGGGAATGAGCGCGTTTTTCGCCGGCGTGAAGAAGAGCGAGGCGGTCTCCATGAGCAAAACGATCAGGTAGATCACGGCGAGACTATTGGTGAACAACAGCCCCAGGGCGAGGACCGCGCGCGCTGAATCGCATGCGATCATCACCTTGCGACGGTCGAAGTGGTCGACGAAGACGCCGGTGAACGAACTCAGGAGCAGCGACGGCAGGATCTTGGCGATCATGATCCCGGCGACCGCGAACGACGACCCGCCGGAAAGCGTAGTCACGAGCGGGATGAGCAGTCCGATGACGAGCCAGTCTCCGGTGCCACTGATGAACTGGCTCGACCACAGGCGACGGAATCGCTTGTTGGCGAACACCGCCCGGTACGGCAACTTCACCCGGGGGGCATCGGGTTGGACGGTCACGTCATCTGTCGCCATTATCCCACCTCGATAGTGACTGAGCGCATCGCACAGCAGCCGAGGTTCACCGCAAGCGGGAGCGCCGCGATATGCGACGGAGCGGTGAGTACGCGAACCGCGAGTGCCGTGGTCCGCCCGCCGAGACCCGCAGGTCCGATGCCGGTCGCGTTCACCGCATCGAGCAGGCGCTGCTCGAGCGCGGCTATGCGAGCGTCGGCGCTCGGGACATTGATCGGTGCAAGCAGCGCTTTCTTCGCGAGCTTGGCGACCGTGTCGAACGTGCCGCCGATACCGACTCCCACCACGAGCGGTGGGCAGGCGCCCGTCGCTCTAGACTCGACCGCGTGAACGACCGCCTCAACGACGCCGTCGCTGCCCGCAGACGGGTCAAGCATCACGAGCGCTGATGCGTTGTCGGAGCCGCCGCCCTTGAGCATCACGTGGACGCTCGCACCGCTTCCGGAGCGTGCGGTTATGTCGAGAAACGCCGGTGTGTTGTCACCGGTGTTCGAGCGATCCAGGAGCGCGTCACGCACTACACTCATGCGCAGGCCGTTTTCCCGGTATGCGTCCGCCACAGCGCCGTTCACGGCGTCCTGCAGGCCTTCGGGAATGCACTCCCCTTCACCGAGTTCGATCCAAACCCATACTGTTCCCGTGTCCTGGCACAGCGGCACGCGATCGGCCGAGGCGATGCGTGCATTTTCGAGCAGTTGCGCGAGAACGCGACGACCCCGCTCGGAAGGCTCGGCGTCGACCGCCGCCCGCAGCGACGCTTCAACGTCGGGCCGCAGCGTGACTGCGGCCTCAGCGATGGCGCGCCTGACCGCGTCGGCTATCGCGCGCGCGTCCGGCATCCGTCAGGCCTCAAGCCTGAGTGCCGCGACCGCATCTGCAACGCCGGCTGCAGATTCCTGCACCGCGGCGAGTTCTTCATCGGTCAGCCCGTACTCGGGGATCTCGACAACGCCCTCGCGGCCGAGAACTGCCGGGACGTTGAGATAGACGTCGTTCAGGCCGTACTGGCCGTTCAGGAGCACGCACGACGGCATGATCTCGCGCGTATCGCCGAGAATCGCCTCGACCATCGACGCGACCGACGTGCCCGGCGCGTAGAATGCGCTTCCCGACTTGAGCAGCGAGACGACCTCGGCACCACCATAGACCGTGCGGCGCACGACCTCGGCGACTTCCTCGGCAGAAAGCACCTCGGGAAGCGGGCGACCCGCGACCGTCGACAGGCGTGGCAGCGGGACCATGGTGTCGCCGTGGGCGCCGACGACGAGCGCTTCAACGTCGGTGATCGGCGCACCGGTCGCAGATGCGATGAAGTACGCGAATCGCGCCGAGTCGAGCACGCCGCCCATACCCAACACGCGGCTGGCGGGCAGTCCCGAGACGCGCCACGCCAGGTACGCCATGACGTCGAGCGGATTGGTGACGCACAGCAGCACGGCATCGGGGGACGCGGCCACGGACCGCTCGACAACCGAGCGGATGATATCGCCGTTGACAGCCAGGAGATCGTCGCGCGTCATGCCGGGACGGCGCGGAAGGCCGGCGGTGATAACGACGACGTCGGAGCCCGAGGTCGCGGCGTAGTCGTTCGAACCGGTCACGCTCACACCGAAGCGCTCGACTGAGCGCGCGTGCATCATGTCGAGTGCCTTGCCCTGTGGAATACCCTCTGCAACGTCGACAAGAACGATGTCGGCGATTCCTTTGAGTGCCATGACGAATGCCGCCGTCGCGCCGACCTGCCCGGCTCCGACGACGGTGACTTTACCGTGCGTCATGTGTGTCCTTCCCGCTGAATGCAGTGACGTGAATCCCCGCCGCGAACACCCTCGCAGCCTCGGTGCATTCTAGCATGCAGCCTGCGCGCGCCAATGCTTATGAGGTGTCGGTCGGGTAGTCGAATGTGAGCTTCTCGCCGCGGTGGTGCGCCAGACGTTGCAGGAGCAGCGGCGGGACTTCGGGCAGCGGCGCCCTGGGCTCCGGGTGCGGCACGGGCACGGGTATCGACACCACGAGGACATCATCTTCCGCGAGCGCCTCGGCAGACACTTCGCCGAGGAGCACGATCGCGCTGCCGCCATGACCGGGCTCGCCCGGCTGACCCCCGGACGAATCAAGCACGATGACGAGACCCGCGACGGAGAGCGACAGTCCGATGGCGACCTCGATGACAGCCTCCGCCTGGAGATCCGATTCGCTTGCGGGGGCGAGAACGAGGACGTCCGGCGGGTCCGCCGCGAGGCGACGGTGTTCCGCGGGGTCTATCGCCGCATCACCATGAAGGACAACGCAGGTGCCGACCGCTGCCATCTCGCGCTCGGCAGAGGCCGTGTCCGAGACGACGAGCTCTGCACCGCGCGCAACGGCACGGGCAACCCATTCCGCGAGCGTCGTTGCGTCGGCGTCGGCTGAGGGACGCGAGCGGTGCTGGATAACGGCAAGTTTCATCGAGACTCCCCCCGAGAAGGGTTCATGTCGTGTTCATGCCCTCAGAGCGAAGCGGCGTCACGCGTCCTGGAGGTCATCCTCGGTTTTTGCGACTTTGGGTTTGGCGGCAGTCTTCGGCTTCGCAGCTGTCTTTGGCTTGGCGGCAGTCTTCCGCTTCGCGGCTGTCGCCTTCGACTTCGCGGCGGTCGTCTTGGTCTTCGCGCCCCGCTTGGGCTTCGCACCGCTCTTCTCGGCAGCTGCCGCTTTCTCGGCCTTCACCGGGCACGCCGGGTCGATGCATATGCGCCAGGGACCCTTGCCAGTGTGCACGACGACCATCGGCACGCCACACGCGCAGAACTCGCCTGTCGCATGCAACTCACCGTTCGCTGGCAGCGGGTAGCTCGTGTTGCACGTCTCGTAGTTCGTGCAGCGTGCGAAGCGCTTGAGCGACTTGGATCGTTGCGCGATCATGCGACCGTCGCGGCCGGTGGCCATGCACGTCGGACACGCGCCGATATCAATCGGCGGGTCGTAGTTGGTTGCACATTCCGGGTCGAGGCACCGGACGCGCGGCTTCTGCCTGAACTGGATGATCTTCACCTGCGGCGTACCGCATGTGGGACATGCTTCTTCGACCGTCTCGATCTTGCCCTGCGGCAGCGGGTACGTGACGTCGCACTCCGGCCATCCTGAGCACCCGACGAACTGCCCCTTGAACCTGACCGACGACTTCACGAGCAGGTCATGACCTGACTTGGGACACACACCGACCTTCGCATCCTCGATGGCGGCGTCTTTGAGAAGTTCGCCGACCTCCTCGGACTTCTCGAGCAGTACGGCCATGACGCCGGCGAGGAGCTGGCGTGAGTGACCCACCACAACCTCCCGGCCCTTGCGACCGTTCGCAATCTCGTCCATCTCGGCTTCGAGGTCGGCCGTCATTCCCGGAGTCGTGATGCGCTCCGCGAACGCGGACAGCGCGCCGATCACGGCGCGGCCGAGCTTCGTGGCCTCCATGCGGTCGGAGATGTACCCGCGGCTCACGAGCGTCTCGATGATGTCGTGACGCGTCGCCTTCGTGCCGAGCCCCTGCTTCTCCATCTCCTGGATGAGACCGGCAGCCGTGTAGCGCTTGGGTGGCTGGGTCTCCTTCTCGGCCTGCTCCGCGCCGAGAAACGCCACGGTGCCACTCTCGGTCATCTTGGGAAGCACTTCGTCTTTCTTGGTGCCATACGGGTAGATCGCGCGGAACCCGGGGGTGATGACGACGTCACCGCGTGCGATGAACCGCTCACCCGCTACACCGATGCCGACCTTCGTGGCTTCGAGCGTGGCCGGTCCGGACAGCGTGGCCATGAAACGCCGCGCAACGAGGTTGTAGAGTTTCCACTCCTCGGGCTTGAGCTTCTCCGGATCCGGTGCCCCGGTCGGGTGGATCGGCGGATGGTCCGTCGTCTCCTTGGCGCCACGGGTGGCCGTGATCGTATCGGCGCTCAGGAGTGCCTGGGCGTAACTGCGGTATGCCGGAACCGTGGTGAGCGTCTTGAGCAGGCCGCGGAGGTCAAGGCTCTTGGGATAGACGCTGTTGTCAACGCGCGGGTACGAAATGAAGCCGTTCATGTAGAGCGACTCGGCGATGCGCATGGCGCGTGCCGGTGAGAGACCCTCGCCCGCCGCTGCGGCCTGGAGCGCCGTGGTGTTAAACGGCGTCGGCGGCTTGACGGTCCGGCGGGTCGTCGTGACATCCTGCACGGTGCCTTCGCTCTTGCCCGCGACCGCATCCATGACAGCCTGCGCGGCTTCAGCCGAGGTGAACCGCTCGGTTTCGTGGCCCGCAGGGAACTCGGTGTCCCCGGCAGAGAAACGGCCGTCGACGGTCCAGTAGGTCACCGGCACGAACGCGTCGCGCTCGATCTCCCGGTCGACGATCAGTTTGAGGGTCGGTGTCTGCACGCGACCGGCGCTTCTCGGCCGGCCGACGCCTGCGAACCGGACCTTGGTGAGGTAGCGCGTGAGCACCGCGCCCCAGACGAGGTCGATATCCTGCCGCGCTTCGCCAGCTGCGGCGAGTTCGTCGGAAACCGTACCCAGCTCCGAGAACGCCCGCTCGATCTCATCTTTGGTGATCGCCGAGAACCGCGCCCGGTGCACGGGTGCCGTCTTGTTCGTCTCACGCATGACCCCGCGGGCATCAGCGCCGATAAGCTCGCCCTCGCGATCGTAGTCCGTCGCGATGATGATCTCGTCGGCCTTCTTGGCGAGGTTCTTGAGCGCGCGGACGATCTCCTTTTCGGCGGGAGTCTTGCCGATGGGCGTCCACACGAGATACGGGAGCGACTGGAGTTTCCACGACTTGAGGTCGAGGCCTGATGTGGTGAAGGGCTTCGTGCGCTTCTCCCACGGCGGAACCGGGAGCGAGTCAGGCAGCGCGGCGGCGGAGTCACGTCCGTCTTCCCACGCCGCAGACCACGTGCCGTCGGCGTATTCAAGCGCCTCGGGGAAGTCGACGCCGAGGATGTGGCCCTTCAGACCGATGCTCACCCAGTCCTCGCCGTCGCGGCGAAACGTGTACACGGGTGTGCTGTAGACCTTGTCCGTTTTCGGCTTACCGACGGCAAGAATCTCGGCGATTCGCTTCGCGGCGATGTTCTTCTCAGAGACGACGAGTCGCATGGGCTCGGGGGTCCTTTTCGCTCGGGGCGGTGAATGTCCTTGCTACTATATACCGGCGTGTCAACCGGAATCAGAACAGGACCTTACCCCGAACCGCGCGAATCTACAGCCCGATCTCCCCGGCGCGAGCTTGCATGGCGCCCAGTGCAAGCGCCAGAAACTCCTCCCGCGTGAGTCCGAGTTCCTCGCACACGGCCATCTGCTCGCGGCTCGCACCCCGGGCAAACGCCTTCTCTTTCCAGCGCTTGAGGAGCGACCGGACCTCGACAGCCGCAAGCGATTTGTCGGGGCGAACGAGCGCCGCCGCAACGATGAAGCCCGTCGTGGGATCAGCCGCATAGAGCGCCATGTCGAACTGGCTCTCGCGCGGCGCCTTGTCGGCATGGCCCAGGATTGCGTGAATCATCTCCTCGTCGATCTCGTCACCGAGCAGCTCGGCGGTCACGATGCCGTGACGCTCGTGATCGTCCGCAGTCTCGGCGTAGTCGAGGTCGTGCAGCAGTCCGGTGAGTGCCCAGCGCTCGACGTCGGCTTCCGACAGTTCGAAGTGGCGTGCGAGCGCCTCCATGATGATCTCGGTCGCCACGCAGTGGTTCACGAGATTGCGGTTGGGAATGCGCTCGTTCACGAGCGTCAACGCTGCTTCGCGATTGATCATGCCGACTCCCCCGTTCGTGCGGCGTCGATACGCGCCGCGAGCCACTCTGCCCACGCGTCGA
Source organism: Coriobacteriia bacterium (assembly GCA_038325105.1). GTDB lineage: Bacteria > Actinomycetota > Coriobacteriia > Anaerosomatales > Anaerosomataceae > WSXY01. The sequence goes on along the minus strand of JBBQIR010000032.1, from coordinate 12,116 downwards.
CGCCTTCGCCCTTGGTGGCCGACATCGGGAAGACCGGCGCCGTGGGGTTGAGCTTCGTCACGACGCCTCGAAAGTCCGCCTCGTCGAAATCGAAGTAGGCGAGCGTGTCGTACTTGTTGAGGATGACGGCCTCGGCGACCTGGAAGATGTTCGGGTACTTCTGCGGCTTGTCATGTCCCTCGGGGACCGAGAGAATCATGACCTTCGCGTTCTCCCCGAGATCGAAGTCAGTGGGGCACACCAGGTTCCCGACGTTTTCGATGATGAGAAGGTCAAGCTCGGCCAGATCGAGCGCCGCAACGGCACGGCGGATCATGTCGGATTCCAGATGGCACGCGCCACCGGTGTTGATCTGCACAGCAGGGATGCCATGCGCAGAGATCTTCTCGGCGTCCACCCGGGAGGCGATGTCGCCTTCGATGACTGCGATACGGTAGCGATCGCGCAATGCGGCGATCGTCGCCAGGATGGTCGACGTCTTGCCGGCACCGGGGCTCGCCATGAGGTCGACGACGAAGACGCCATTCTCGGCAAATACGCGGCGGTTCTCCTCGGCGAGGCTGTCGTTCTTCTCAAGGATTCCCTTGGCGATGTCTACACGCACGTCGTCTCCCTAGTCGATGTCGATGGCGTCGATACGCAGTTCGCGCCCCTCGAGAAGCTCGCACAGGTACGAACCGCACTCCGGGCATGTCGCGTCGAAGCGTCCGTGACCGAATTCGGCGGAACAGTCAGCGCAGCGCGAGCGCGCCGGCAAGATGGTGATGTTGAGCACGGAATCCTCGGCGATACTCTCCTTGGTGAGCACGCTGAATGCGAACTGCAGCGCCTCCTCCTGGATCTCGGTGAGCTCCCCGATGGTGACATCGATGCTGTTGATGCACGCGGCGCCCTTAGCCGAAGCCGCATCGAACGACGCGGACAAGATGCCGTCGCAAATACCCATTTCGTGCACGTGATGGTCCTTTCTGGCGCTGGTCGGTCAGTCGCCGTCGACCGCGTCGTCGACCGCCTTTTGTGCGGCGATCTTCTTTCGCAGCACGATGCGCACGAGCAGCATGCTCAACTCGTACAGCGTGAGCATGGCGGCAGCAAGGGCGCCCATGCTCACGGGCGACCAGTCCGGCGTGATCATCGCGGCGGCCACGACGATCGCCACCCACACGATGCGCCAGTTCTTGCGCAATTTCGCGTAGGGAACCACGCCGAAGTAGACGAGGTAAAACACGATGACCGGGGTCTGGAATGCCACGCCGAAGCCGAGGATGAAGTAGCTGACAACGGTCACCAGGTCGGTCGCAACCGCCTGGAACTCCATGATGTCGCCCGCCTGTCCAACAAGCCACTCAAAGCTCGGCGGAAGAATCAACAGGTAGCAGAATGCCGCCCCGGCAACGAACAGCACGATCGCCGAGACGAAGGTGGCCATGAACCACTTCTGCTCCTTGGGCTTGAGCGCCGGCAGGAAGAAGCTGAGTACCTGCCAGATGATGATGGGACTCGCCAGGATAACGCCCGCCCAGAGAGCGACCTTGAAGCGCACCATCATGGGATCGAGCACCCGTAGAGCGACGACCGGACGATCGCCAAGCGCCGTCTTCACCGGTGCGATGAGAAACGCGTAGATCGGGTCCGCGAAGAAATACATTGCGACCGACGTTACCGAGAGGACCGCGACGATGATCGTCAGGCGCTTACGGAGTTCGCCGATGTGCCCCATGAAAGGCATGCGTTTGGCGGCGATGGGCATGTTCTGTGGGAGTCGCGGCTAAAGCCGCTCCTCCGCCTCCTCTCCGGTATCCCCGGCCGGCTCGGCCGTGGGCGCATCCGGTGCACCGGGTACCCACCCGGCGTCTTCGGGAGCGATTATGGCGTCGCCCTCCTCGTCGTACGCGATGCCGTCGATCACGGTGACCGAGGCGTCTTCGACAGGAGCGTCGCTGGCGGCTTCCTCGGCTGGTTCGGTCGGTTCGGCGGATTCATCGCCCGCCTCCGCTGCTGCAGCAGCCTCGCGCTCGGCCCGGAGGTTGTCCTGGTGCTCCCCGGCCTTCTTGAAGCGGTCGACGGGCTCCTCGGTGAGGTACATTTCGGCGCGGAGCGTGGACTCCATCATCGCCTGATAGCGCTTGAACTCGCTCATAAAACGACCGATGGTACGGGCGAGTTTCGGGAGTTTATCGGGACCGAACAGCATCACCACGATGACCGCGATGATGAGGAACTCGCTCCCGCCGATGCCGAACACTACTTCAACTCCCTCAATGCATGGTGGTATGACCGTAGCCGATCGCGGTCATGCGAACGAGTCTATGGCGACCGGGACCGATCGCACAAGACGCTGGTGCGTCAGAAGGCGGATGCTTCCTCGGCACTGGTGAAGATCGGGAAGACCCGGTCAAGCCCGGTAATCCGGAAGATTTTGAGGATACTCTCTTTTGTGCACACGATGCGCATCGAACCCGAGTTCTCTTTCACCCGGCGCAGCCCGCTGACAAGAACGCCAAGGCCGCTGCTGTCGATGAACCCGACGCCTTCGATGTCGATCACCAGGTTGAAGCAACCCAGGGCTACCGCGTCGGTGATCTCTGCCTTGAGGGCCGGGGACGTGTAGACGTCTATCTCACCCTGAACGGTGATTCGGCACACGTCGCCGTCTTGGGCGGTTGTGATGTCCAGATCCATGACTCACCTCTCACTGCCGTTGTGTCTCTGATGTCATTGTACCTGCACGCACGCTCTCGTGAGAAGTCGTGCGATATCGGGAATCAACCCCTCAGCCCGGAGGACCGAAAGGACACCATGTCACTTACCATGCAACTCGACACCGGCGATGACCACTGGCTGCTCACACTCGTCGGGGAGCTCGACTACAGCGAGTGTGCCCCTTTCCGCATGACCATCGACCGGATACTCAAGAACTCACCGGCATCCACGATCGTCGACCTGTCTCGGCTGGACTATCTCGATAGTTCTGGTCTTGGGCTGCTTCTGTCGCTCTCAAAGGAATACGCTGGCCACGGCGGGCGTCTCGTTCTCATCACCAACGATGCCGTCGACAGCATCCTCGATCTTACCCGGCTCTCGGGGATTTTCTCGACCGCGACGACCATCGCTGAGGCGGAGACGATGCTCGCCGATACGACTTTGCGCTGACGTCGACACCCGCACGATAGAAACGGCCGGCGCTTTCGCGACCGGCCGTTTTCGTTCTCGCGTGAAGGTGGTGCTACGGCGTCGTGGGGGCCGGCGTGCCACTCGGTGCCGAACTCTCACTTGCAACGATCTCCGCAAGCAACTGCTTCGCGTTGGCGATCTGGTCGGTGAGCGTCGGTTCGTTCGTTGCGATGAACGCCTCGAGGGCAGCCTTCGCACCAGGGCTACCGGCATACGTCAGTGCGAACGCCTTGTTGCCGAGAACAATCGGGTCACCGGGCGCGATCGCGAGCGCCTGGTCGTAGTACGCAACCGCCGACGTCCAATGCGGGCGCGAGACGTCGACCGCACCGCTTTCGTACTCGGTAACCGCCCATTCGAAGTACACGTGACCCACATTGGCGAGCAGTACCGCGTTCGTCGGATCGGCCTTCGATGCGGCCAACGCCGAGTCGACCTGCGGCTGATAGGTTGCCGTGAGCGTTCCGGGCGTTGCGCTGTTGGTCGTGCCCGGCGAGTTTGAACTGCTGCCGAATCCCTGGAATCCCGCGAGTGCGATGGTCGCGACGAACGAGACAGCGATGATTATGATGACGGCCTTCACCCAGAATGGGCTGTTCTTCTTATCGATAGCCATGCACGTCCCTCTCTCCGAGGAGAACACAGGAGCGGCCCGATCCTGCGGGGATCGGGCCGCATCAGTTCGTTGCTAGTTGCCGGTGGTCGTGGCCGACCCGGTCGTCGTGCCGTTACCGGACATGCCGCCGAGGTCAGGGTGTCCCGCAGGAAGCTCGCCAGATTTGAGCTGGTCCTCGCTGAGCTGCGGCGCGGTCTCGGTCGCAACGGCACCGGTCGTGGTGGTCACGGGAGGCGTCGTGCCGCCGGTGGGAATCACGAACCCGACGATCACACCCACGAGCAGGGCGATAACGGCCATGAGGGCCGCGATCGACATGCTGACGCTCTGCTCGAAGAACGAGGCACGCGTTGGTGCTGCAGGTCGGGCTGCTACAGGCTTGCTCTTTGCGGCCGAAGTCGCCTTTGCGGGCTGCTTGGCGCCGTCTTCCTCGTCGAAAAAGAAGTCCTGGTCACTCACGTCGCGCTACCTCCTAGAAGTCGTTTCGAGCCGGTGCGCAGGTCAGTCGCGCCCCGAACCTCGCGAGATTATAGCACGCACTCTCGGCGTGTATCGGCCGTTGCGCGCGAGGCTTCGCTCGCGAACCTGCGTGCCGGCGAGCGCCGCCGTCGCAGCTGCGACGCCGACGACACCGCCGGTGGTGTCCGGGTCGAATCCTAGTGCCTTCCCAAGCAAGACACCCGCCAAGTATCCGAGAAGCAGTCCGCCAAGCGGAACGGCATACACGGCGAGGGCGGCCTGTACCTGTAGACTCTCCGGTATCAGGATTTCAACGTCGTCGCCGACAGCAGCCCCGATCTCGTCGGCCACATCCCTGAGCAGCATGTCCCCCGAGGCGCTCATGCCGCAGGCCGTGCAACTACCGCACGTCGCGGAACTCCCGAGGACCACGTCGGCCCTGTTGCCCCGGACTGCTACGACGGTGCCGTTTTCGATCATCAGTTGCGACCATTCCTGATCTTCAGCCGAATATGCTCGACGTCCTGCGTGACGGCGACGTCGGGAAGCGTGAAGAACGTGCCGGTCTCGTAGAGCAGCTTCCCGTCGACCATCGTCATGAGCACGTCCTCCTGGTTGCAGGTATGGACGATCGCGCTGTACGGATCCTGCGTCGGAACCTGATGGCTTCGGGAGAGATCCACCGCGATAATGTCGGCGCGCTTCCCGACCTCCAGGCTGCCCACGAGGTGATCGATCTTGAGTGCGCGCGCACCCTCGAGGGTCGCCATGCGCACGAACCGCTCGGACGTGTAGAACTGCGCTTCTCCCGCCAGTCCGCGCTGTACGAGCAGACCGATCCGCATCTCGTCGAAGAAGTCCACTGTGCTGTTCGAAGCTGGCGAGTCGGTACCGATTCCCACGCGGATGTCGTGCTCAAGAAACGACTGGAGCGGAGCGATGCCCATGCCGAGTTTCAGGTTGCAGCGGGCGCAGTAGGCAATCGCGACGTCGTTTCGCGCGAGCGTGTCGACATCTCTCGCGTCAACGTGAACGCAGTGCACCGCGAGCACATTCGGCACCTCGAGGATGCCCCACTGGTAGATGTACTGAACGGGGCTCACACCCGTCGGCAGCCATACGACATCGCCCCAGCCCGACTGGATACGGTAGTCCTGCCCGAGAGACGATGACCCGTACTTGATGAAGTCATACTCGTCACGCGAACCGGCGAGATGGATGGCCACGGGGAGGTTGCGCTCGCCGGCAGCATCAGCCACGGCCTTGAAGAGCGTCGGATGGCACGAGTACGGCGAATGCGGCGCGATGCCGATAGTCACGAGCGACGGATCGACACGCTCCTGCCACCGAACGACGTCGTCGAGTGCCTCGCTCACGACGCTTTTCACCTGTGACCGGTCCATCGTCGAGACCTCGCGATAGATAACGCCACGCAACCCCGCCTTAGCGGTCGGTGCAAGCGATGTTCCCGAGTCGGTCACGTCGGCCACCGTGGTGATTCCCGAGCGGATCGACTCGATCGCGCCGAGAACCGCCGACGTGCTCCAATCCTCCGGCGTGAGCGAGGCCTCCTTGCTCATAACCTGCATCTTCCACTGCGAGTATGGCGCGTCGTTGACAACGCCGCGGAATGTCGCGTACTCAAAGTGAGTGTGAAGGTCGACGAATCCCGGCATGAGCGCTGCTAGGCCATAGTCCAGCACCTCTTCATCGGGATGAGCAGCCAGCAGTTCGGCACGCGAGCCAACCGCGAGGATCTCCCCGTCGCGCACGAGCACACCGCCGTCCTCGATGTGAGGAGCGGACACCGGCAGGATGTAGCGAGCGAGAAGCAACATCAGAGAGCCTCCGTGCTTCGGCGGACCGTCCATCCATGGTACACGCTCGTTCAAGCAGCGTCCCAGCGGGCTACGCCTCGGCTATGTGTACCGCCACGATGCCGAACGTGAGGTTGCGCCACGACACACGTGTGAACCCGGCCGCGCTCAACTCCTCCGCGAGCGCCCGCTGAGGCGGGAAAGCGCGTATTGAGTCGTTCAGGTACTGGAACGACGCGCGGTCATGCGTGAGCAGACCGCCGAGGAACGGGATGACTGTTCGCAGGTAGAAGTGGTAGAAAACGCGAACCGCCGAGAACGTCGGCGTGCTGAACTCGAGGATCACGTAGCGACCGCCGGGCTTGAGCACCCGCCTCACCTCGGCGAAGTTACGGTTCCGCTCAGGCAGGTTGCGGACTCCGAACGCGATGGTGGCGATATCGAACGTCGCGTCGCCAAAAGGCAGACTCTGGGCGTCCACGACCTGGAACTCGATTGTGGTCGGTCCCCGATACTTCGCGGCTTTGCGCTTGCCGACCTCAAGCATCTCGGGAACAAAGTCGGTCGACAGGATCGAAGCAGGCTTCCCAAGGCGCGCGAACGCCATGGTGAGATCGCCGGTGCCGGCAGCCAGGTCGAGCATGACGCTCTCCCGGTCGGGGCGGGCTAAGCGCACGGTGCGGCGCCGCCAGAGGCGGTCGATGCCGAAGCTCGACAGGATGTTGAAGGTATCGTACGACGGCGCGATCGTCGAGAAGATGTGCTTCACGCGATCGGTCGTCGGCGTGCCAGGCAGGGCCGTGCCGTTCTCGTCGGCGGGCATTAGTTCTCCCACTCTACGGGCCGGGGTTCGAACCTGCGCGTCTTCGGGAAAAGCGTCTCGAAGTTGACGCGGAACCACAGCGCGATGTTGCTGAACACGTGCGTCCAGCGAACCTGGGCGGGCCAGTTAAGCTCTGATTTCTCGCATACCGTACTTTCGTTCAGCCGATCGACCTCGTGGCGGAAGTCGGCAAGTTGGCGTTCGCGCTCTTCACCTGACGTTTCGGCCATGATCTGGTCGATGTGGGCCATGGCAGCGTGTGCTTCCCGGATCCGCTGCTCGGTGACCTTCTCCACGGCAGGATCAGCGATACCGACTGCGGCCTTGATGCGATTGAACCCGATGGCGGCCTCGTAGATGGTATCGACCATCTCGTCGCGCGTCATGCCGTCGGGTTCGTAGTTGAGGATGTGCTTCCACGAAGGCTGAAGGAGCAACTGACGATGCTCCTCGAGCGTCTTTGCGCGCAGCGTGTAGCCGTATGCCTCCGGGTTGTCGAACACCATCGAGCCGGGGTCGAGGAACGGCGCCATCGGTGAGATGAACGCGAGGAGCCGCTTGTCGTTATTGACCCGCGCATAGAGATCGCGGACCGCCGGCACGGTGTCGAGCACCGACTGCGCGGTCTGCGTGGGGATACCGGTCATGAAGTACAGGTCGAACCGCGAACAGTTGTGCTTAAGGGCCGTCTCGATTGACTCGGCAACTTCCTCGAACGTGTAGTGCTTGCCGAACGCCGCGCGGACCGCGTCGTCGTGACTCTCACAGGAGACCTCGACCGACCAGTCGTTCAGGTTCTCGTCGAGCAGCGCACAGAACTCCGCGGTAGGCGGCGTGAAGAACTCGAAACCGATGGGGTTCTTGAAGTCGATGCGCCGAAGACCGGCCAGGAACGCCTCAATGTACTCCTGCCCGGCCTGCTGGAAATCGTTGAGGATGAACACCGGGCCGGGGATGTGCTTCTTGACGTGCGCGATGTCCGAGACGAGCAACTCCGGATCGCGGAACGCAGGCGCTTTCCGGCCAAAGTGCTGCGCGAACGCATACGCCGAGCCGCCGCACGTGGGGCAGAGCTTCGTGCAGCCCCGGCACGTGAGCGACGCTGTCACGGGGTAGCTAAGCCAGCCTTTGAACGGCAGTGAGCTCGTCATGTCTCGGTCACGGATCACCGAGCGCATGCTGTAGCTGTAGTCGAGCCTCACGTGGTTGAAGTCGTCGGGCACGCACGTGAACGGATTCACCGTGATCGATCCGTCGGGGGACTTGTAGGTAAGGTTCGGAATGTCGGCTACGCTGCCGCCGCCTTTGAGAGCGAAAATGAGCTGGGTGAACGGCACCTCAGTGGAGTCGCCGCGAACGACGTAGTCGACGCAATCGTAGGCGACGAGCTCCTCGTGGTAGTAGGACGACGACAATCCTCCGAAGACGACCGGCGTGTTGGGATGGTATTTCTTGCAGATGCGCGCTACCTCGATCGAGCCGTGCGCGTGAGGCAGCCAGTGCAAGTCGATGCCGAATGCGATCGGATCCATCTCGCGGATTGCCTTCTCGACGTCGTACTTCGCGCTCGCAAGCATGTGCATTGCGAGGTTCACGATGCGCACGTGCAGCCCATGACGCTCCATGTACTCGGCGATAGTCGTGAAGCCGATGGGATACATCTCGAAGATCGGGCTCGAGGGAACCAGGTCGGAGACCGGTCCGAACATGATCGACGTCTCGCGGAAGTCGTACACACTCGGAGCGTGTAGCAGCACGAGATCGGGTCGTGGCAAAGCGGCACTCCTCGTCGTTATCGCCGTCGGGGGGCGGCACGGCTCGCCGGGCGTTTCGAGGTCGAAAGTATAGCATACGGCGTGCCGCGAAGGCCGTGTCGCGAGCCTGCCTAGCGTGCGCCAACCGCACCGATCGGGGCACGGCAACGGCACGCAAGCGACTTGATGTCACACGGCATCCTGAGTTGGGTAACCGTCATGCCTTCCGGCTTGCGTACGCGGATGATCGGCGTGATCAGCAACGTGCCTGTGACGCCCGCACTCGCGAGCAGGTCGACGGTGACCTGAACCCATCCGGGCGAGCAGGCGACCAGCGCCACCGTAATGCCCTCATTGGGATCGATCCGAGTGATGTCCGTGAGATGCTGAACGGTGAGCCCGCCGACAACCTGACCTGCATCCTCGGGAATCTCCGAGAATAGCGCGACAGGTCGAACGCCGTAGCGCTCGCACGGGAAGACGACTTGGAGGGCATCGAGCATCTTAGCGGTGCCGATCATCACAATCGGGTACTCGTCGCTGAGGCCAAGAAACTCCGTGAACTCCCGGAAGAGCACCTCGGGCTCGTAGCCTGCGCCAGGACGGCCGATGTCCCCCACGAACGAGATGTCGCGACGCACCGTCTCTTCTTTGACGCTCAGCTCTTCAGCCAGCTGGCGCGACGTGATGCGATCGGGGGCGCCGACACGCAGGAGCTCCCCGAGGTAGCAGTGGTAGAGCGAGAGTCGGTAGAGAGTCGCGTCCGGTGTGTTGCGTGGATCATGCATGGCTGTCCCTCCCCGAAACCATTATGAACGGTCGTTAGGATAGTACCTCAACTTTGCCGGAATGCTAACGAAATCTGAGTGGTCTTTCCAGAATCCCCACATATCGACCGGAAACATCGTTATCTGCGCTCGAACGCTGCGTCAGAAGCGACCGGTTTCCTCTCGGCTGAGTGCTCCGGGCACGTCGCCGTCGGGCTCGACCGCGTCCACCACGACCCAACGCGAACCCTCCAGGCTCATCCTGAAGATGGTAGCCTCAGGCCACGATTCGAAGGTCCCGGTGCGACCCACCCATCGCACGACTACGTCTGCGGTGTCGCTCGTGACGGCGCTAACGTACGGTTCCTCCCATTTCGGCACTGTCGCCGCTGCAGTCTCGCTCGTGCTGCCCTCCACCAGTGCCTGCGCCATTGCCGGGTCCGAGAAGAAAGGCTCGTAGGCTGTCACCTCGCGAACGTTGTCAGCGCGCAGGTCGAGCAGCTTGTCGACGGTGGTGGCCGCTGCATGCTGCCGGGCAGCGGTATCCTCGGCGGCGCATCCCGCGAACAGAAGGCAAACGGCGAGCAGAACCGGCAGGATGATCCGCCTCATGCAGCCGCATCCGTACTGCGGACCCGGCGTCCGATACGCAGCCACATCACGCCGCCGATGACCACACCCGCAGCCATGAGCACGTGCTTGACCGCGAGGGCCGGAACGATGCCGCGCGTGACCGCAGGATCCCACTCGTACCGTGTGAAGAAGATGGTGCGCGGAATCCCGCCCAAGATAATCCACACGAGAGCCGCACGCGCGACAAGCACGAGCTTCGGGTAGGCAGCGCGAAGCAGTTCGACCGCTCGCCCACCGCCATCACGCGCAACCGCGCGATCGAGCGCCCACACGACAGCCGCGCTCGCGATGAGTACTGCCGTTGCCACGTCGTGCAGGTAGTTGTTGATGATGATAATGATCGATGTCATGGCGTTGTCTCTCCTTTCCGTCTTTGTGTGACGGTACCACCTCCCCAACGCCCGTGAAGGCGTCAGCCATGCGAAAACCACGCATCGGCACGTGTCTATCGGAAGTAAACCGCGTGTAGCGAGCCGTTTATGAGCGAAGTGAAGAACAGCGTGCCAACCGCAAGACCGAAGCACGCCAGCATGAGAACGGCCGCCCGACGCTGCCGCCATCCATACATCCTACGAAGGTGCAGGTAGACACCGTAGGTGATCCACGTGACGAGCGACCACGTCTCAACAGGGTCCCATCCCCAGAAGCGACCCCACGAGTAGTACGCCCATACGGATCCGGTGAGCATTCCGATGCCCCAGAAGACGAAGGCGAGGCCGGCGAAGCGGAACACCGCCCGGTCGAGTATGGTCACCGATGGAAAACGGGCGCGCATCCGTCCCAGACGCCCGTCAGCAACGATTACGAGCGACACTGCGGCGGCGAAGAGGCCAACCGAGAATGCCACGAAGTAGAACGCCACGTGGAGGGCGAGCCAGATGCCGCTGAAGGTAGGGGGCAATTGGCGGACTTCAGGACCCATGTAGACGCCGAGCCCGACCAGCAGCAACACTGCAGGGTAGATGACGACTGAGAATGGCCTCAACAGCTCGGTTCGACGTGACCACCAGAGAAAGAGAACGAGCACAACCCACGCATTCGCCGAGAGAACCTCGTAGCGCGAGACGTACGGACCATGCCCGACAGCAGCCCAACGCATGGCAATTCCCACCGAGTGAACAGCGAGTCCGGCGAGCGCCAAACGATTCGCCCACCGCGGGAGAGAAGCTCGTGCGGTGAATGCCCCGGTGATAGCGGCCATACTCGCTGCCGCGTATACGACGAGTGCGAGCACAGTCACGTAGACTTCCGCGCGTGCGAGGTACTCACTCATCCGTTGCGGCTCCTTTCGCCTGGCCGAGCACGCGCTCGTGCTCATCGAAGTATACGTCCGGGAACCGCCAGGCACGCCACCACACGCTGGCCATCATGCTGTCCGCCTCGATGTACAGCTCGCGCGGCGGCAATACGTAGATGAGCAGGCTGCCAAGCAAGATGACCGCAAAACCTACGAACACCGCAGACATCGCGCGCGTGCGGACAACGATCAGCTGAGTCCACGACCGGATGTAGTCCAGGGTGACGTCGTAGTCGCCCAACGCGACAGCCGAACCCGCGTCCAGGGTCGCCTGCCCGAGCACGCTACCGCTCGATTCCATCCGGGCGGCAACCTCCGGGACGCCGTCCATGGAGGCGCGGTCAGCATCAGCGAAGTACTTCAGTCGCAGGGTCGTTCCGTCGTTGAGCACGTAGTCCGCGTAGGCGGCGACATCGGGCGCGAGCGGCGCGGGCATGTCCACGCGTACTTTCTCCTCACCGGACGGGCCATCGATCGTGACGAGCAGCGTCGCACCCACTTTCATGCTCTGGTAGATGCGCAATGGACCACGGACAGCAGACCCGTTAACCTCCACGTTCACAACATCGGCATCTGCACCGGTTCCAAGCTGTAACGAACTCCGCACCTGGCGTAGCGCGCCCTCGGGCCAATACTCCGCGTTGGAGCTGAGAAGCGTAATGTGCGCCGGGAGCACGAGGGGACCAGCAAGAGCACCGCCGTCCTCGATTCCCCAGGGCTGCCCGGGAGCAAAGGTCTCACCCTCGGCAAGCTGAATCACGCCGGTTGCGGTGCTC
>JBBQIR010000031.1:0-24766 GCA_038325105.1 Coriobacteriia bacterium | reverse complement strand
AGACCGCCCGTGACAGGGCCGAGGATGAACCCGAGGCCGAAAGCCGCGCCAATCAATCCGAGCGCCTTGCCGCGGTCCTTCGGGTCGGTCACGTCCGCGATGTACGCCTGCGCGACGCTGATGTTCCCGCCCGTTACACCGTCGACGAACCTGCTGAAGAACAGAATCGGCAAGAACCGGGCGACCGCCAGCACGACGAATCCGGCCGCAGTGCCGAGAATGCTCACGATGAGGACAGGCTTGCGGCCGACCGCATCCGACAAGCGCCCGAGAAGCGGCGCGGCAAAGACCTGCGCGAGTGGGTAGACGGCCGTCAGAAGACCGATTTGAGTAGCGGTGGCGCCGATCGACTTCGCAAGATACGGCAGAAGCGGCAGAACAATGCTGAAGGACAGCATGTCCACCAGCACGACGCCGAAGATGATGATGAGCCGCTTGTTCTTCATGGGTCCCCGCGTCGTGGGAGCCGGCAGACCGGTCTGTCGGCTGGCGGTCTTGGATGCGCTACCGGACATGATGGTACACAATGGCAGCATCGGCGTTCCGATTGAAAGCAGACATCGACCCGCGGAGGCTGGCGTGGCGCTCTTTCTGGCGTTGTTCCTCGGTCACCTGCTCGGCGATTTCGTGTTTCAGCCCGGACGGCTCGTCGTCGCAAAGCGACACGGAGTCCGTGGCATGGTGCTTCACACGGCCATCGTTACCGCGTGCACGCTCGTCGTTTTGATCGGACAGGTTTCCCGGTTCTGGCCCGCGGTCGTCGTGGCGGCACTGGCCCATTTCGGTATCGAGCACCTCTCGGTCGCTGCCCGGCGCATCAGGGAAGCATCTGGTCTGGCTCTCTTCCTGCTCGACCAGGCGTTGCACATCGTATCGCTGGCGATCATTGCCGTTGCGATGGGGGGTGCGAGCGAGCCGATGCTGATCACGTGGAACACCTCGGTCGCACTCATGGCTGCCACCTGCGGCGTGGTTGCCGTCGCCTTCTTCGGCTCGATCCTCGCATTCGAAGTGCGGGTCGTGACGCTCGGTGGTGACGCGCCACCAGATACTATCCTGCGGCTCGACCTACAGCGCGCCTATGGATTCGCGGAACGCGCCGGCGCACTCATCGTCGGTCTCGTTGCCCCCGTGCCCGCACTGGCAGTGCTTCTCTTCTTGCCGCGCGCCGCGTACGCTCTTGCGCTGCCACCGGCGGGCCGCGCACGACAGATGACGGATGTCGCAGTAGGATTCGTGCTCTGTGTGGTCGTCTGGTTGTGCATTGTCATACTCGTGAACACCGGATTCTGACCGAGGAGGAACGACCCCGGCATGGCCAAGGAGCGGTTCGTTCGCAACAATGCCCGATTCCTACCCTGGCTGCGGGCCGTAGCTCTCGGCGGTGTAACCCTCGTTGTACTTTCAGCCATGCCGTTCTACTCGAAGCCTGTCATTGCCGTGGCCTCACTCGCCACCGGATTACTCGCGCTCAGCTCGCCATCTCTGGCCGCACTGCTGTTCGTCGGAGTCGCTGCGCTACCCCTTCTTGCCGCCAACTTCGTGGTAGGCGTGTTCTTCGTTATCCTGGGATTCAGCGCGACGCAGTATCTTGGTGCTGACCAGGCTAAGGGCTTCCTCGCCATCGTCCTCACTGTCGTCGCGTTGGCCTTCCACGCAGAGTGGGCTGTGGTTGTCTTGGCCGGCTATCTCCTCGGGTCTGGCCAAGGAGCGGTCGCAATGCTCACAGCATGCCTTCTGCTCCAGGCGACCGGGGAGCTGCTCGGTATGCAGAATCTCGGCTCGCTTGTAGTCGGTGGCATGCCGCCCGGTGTCCTGACGTTTGCAGCCGCACCGGATGCTCCGCTCGCATTCGGATGGCTCGCTCCGGGAATCGCGGCAGCCGACCCGGGCTCGGTTCTCAACAGCATCACGACAGCCCGGCCGATTGCGGTTCTGGTCGCACAGCCCCTTTTGTGGAGTCTCGCTGCGGTACTCGGGGGCGTCTTCCGCCGCCCGCACGTCCCGAAAGCGCGCCTCACGATCGTGGTGGGAGTCGGGGGTGTCACCGTAGTGCTAGCCGTCGCGTCCGCCGTGATGACCGCGGCACTCGCAACCTCTCCCCCGCTTCAAGTCATGCTTTCCACGGGCGCGGTCTCTTTGGCGGTCGCGATGCTCGTCGCAGGAATCGCCGAATGGGTGTTCACCCTCAAAAAGCCGCTCGCCGTGCACGCGAGCACCCCCTCGGCTCACGGCGTGCGAGCTGAAGACGCCGACGTTGACGAGCTACTGCGGCTCATCTCATCGGCCGAAGATGAACTCGCCACGAAACACACGTCCTCGGCAGTCGTGATGCTGACCGACATGAAGTCGTTCTCGCGCATGACCGAGGAGGTCGGCAGCATGGCTTCGGCCAAGCTCGTCCAGCGGCAACGCGATCTTCTCCTGCCGATCATCGACGAGCACCATGGACACGGGAAGTCGACAGGCGGCGACGGCCTGGTTGCAGCGTTCGAGCTTCCGGGGGATGCGGTTCGGGCGGCGATTGCGATGCAGAAGGCGGTCACGACCCTTTGCGAAACGAGCACATCCAGTGGGCCATTGGCGATACGCATCGGAATCGCGCAGGGCGAAGTGGTCCTCGACAAAGGAGGCCGTCCCTTCATCGGGGCAGCTCTTAACCTCGCGGCGCGCGTGATGGATCTTGCCGACGGCGGGCGCGTCATGGTCACGGGCGACACTATCGCAGGCGACCCCGCTGCGGGGACCGCGTACGAACACGGCGAGTTCGAGTTGAAGAACATCCAACGGCCGGTCCGGGTCGTCGAAATCCTGTGGTGCGCGGATCAGAAGCCCCAGGATATCCTCCACGGATGAACGCAAAAGCCCGGACCGCGTGATGGTCCGGGCTTATCTGTGACTGGAGCCGACGGAGGGAATTGAACCCACAACCTATCGCTTACAAGGCGATTGCTCTACCGTTGAGCTACGTCGGCGAAGCCTGCCTATTGTAGACCGGCATGCGCCAACAGCCAACACTCGAACGAAGGTCAGCAGGCCCTGCAGCGCTCGATCTGGAACTCGATCTTGCGCTTGATCCGCTGAAGCGCGTTGTCCACCGACTTCACATGCCGGCCCAGGTGGGTTGCAACTTCCTGATACGACTTGCCCTCAACGTACAGCCGGAGCACGTCGGATTCGAACGGCGACAGTACCTGCAGGAATCCCTGACGAATGTTCGCGGTCTCCCACGCGGAGATGACGATCTCAGCGGGATCGCAGACCTCTTTCGCGGCCAGAATGTCCGCGAGGACGCGGTCGCCCTCCTCCTCCATGCTCGTGGAACGGCTCAGGGAGACGTACGTATTGAGCGGAGAATGCTTCTGCCTGGTTGCCGACTTGATGGCGGTGATGAGCTGCCGCGTGATGCAGAGTTCGGCAAACGAACGGAAACTCGACTGGCGTGTGGGGTCGTAGTCGCGGATAGCCTTGAACAGACCAATCATGCCTTCTTGGACTACGTCGTCTCGGTCCGCGCCTGCAAGGAAGTACGAGCGGGCTTTGCACCGGACGAAACTGCGGTAGCGGTGGACGAGCAAGGCGCTTGCCTGCTCATCTCCAGCCTGTGCCGCGCTGATCAGCGCTAGTTCGTCGGGACGCCCAAGTCTACGTCGCGGAGCTTCTGCTAGCCTTTGCAATGTGTATTCCCTCCCGAACTTTCCCCCGAAACGAGGAGAGGAACTGCGCTCACCCTACGAGTTTGTGAAAAACAACACATACCTGCCCCAACGCGACGATAACATCCCCCTAACGGCTGTCAACGGTATCGGCAAAGCCTGAAGAAACCTGATAATCTCCCGTGCATAAATCTGGCTCTTGCTTCACTCGTATTAAGATTCCTGAACCGTTTTGCCCTTCGCCCACTGAGAGAGTGCAGCCCTAACCTCTGGCGCGATGCGTTCCTGGAGGGCCCCTCTTCTGCGGGCGGGAGGTAGATCGGACTCCCAGTCCTGTGCCCCGGAGCGGAGGATAGCGCCGAACTCGGCTGAAGACACGCGGGTCACACTCCCGCCCATCACCACCCATTGCGTGGCCGCGTCCGACGTGACGACGACCGCCCGTTCCCCGCGGTCGCGGGCACGCTTGGCAAGCCCCTCGATAACCGAGTCCGCTGTCTCTCCTGCTCGGGAGAACATGACGAGGACTCCGGCTATGTGGTGCGGCGTGCCGTCTGATGCCGGGTTACCGCCGCCGTCGAAGACGACCGTTCCCCGCGCCTCTCCGCGACAGTACGCGGCGACGTCTTCTACGAGCCTCGCGCGGGCACTGTCGAGGTCTTCGTCCGCGAGTGCCGCGTACGACGTGTCAGAGAAGATCAGGTTGTAGCCGTCGACGATGAGGCGCTCCACCATCAGGCTCCTGTGCCGCGCCGCACCCACTCGAACGCGAACACCGTCGCCGCCTGGGCGACGTTGAGCGAGCTCACCTTGCCTGCCACAGGAATCTGCACGAGGAAATCGCAATTCTCCGCAACAAGACGGGAGAGCCCGGAGCCCTCGGAACCGAGCACCAAGACGATGCGCCCCTCGAGTGGCGCCTCCCAAAGCGTCGTCGCGCCACGCTCAGACGTACCGGCTACCCAGGAGCCGGCCTCCTAGAGCCCTTTGAGGGTCTGCGTGAGGTTGGTGACACGAACCACCGGCAGGTACGCCGTAGCCCCCGCTGCGGCCTTGTGAACGACTGCGGTGACTGGCGCGCTCCTGCGATCGGCAACGATCACTGCATCGGCGCCTGCAACCTCGGCGGAACGGAGTACGGCGCCGAAGTTCCCCGGGTCGGTCACATGGTCGAGAACGATGATGAGACTGCGCTCTTTGCCCGCGCATGCATCGAGCACGGTGCGCAGATTCGCGTACGCGAAGTCGGGCATGTTCGCCGCAACACCCTGATGGTGGCCACGCTCGCTCGCTCGATCGAGCTCGGTGCGATCCACGTGCACCACAGGGATCCCGGCTTGTTTCGCACGTTCGACGATCTCATCCACGAGCGGGTCCTGCCGCATACCCTTGGCGATGAAGACCCGCTCGAGGCGCTGCCCGGAACGGAGTGCCTCGGCGATTGCGTTACGCCCTTCGATTCGCTCGGTCATCTTGAGCTCACCGGCCTGTAGGACACGCGCGCGCCCTGCGCGGTGTCTTCGATGTAGAGCCCGAGCATGGCCAGGCCGTCACGGACGAGGTCAGCAGCCGTCCAGTTCCGCTCAGCGCGCGCCGCCGACCTCGCAGCGAGAAGCGCGCGTACTGCCTCCTCGGCATCGAATCCGGCATAGCCTGCGAGTTGACCGGCGAGTGCGACAACGTCCGGCGGGAGTTCCGCCTCGGCCGCGATCTTCACTTCGACACCGAGCACGCCGAGCAGTTCTACGATGCGATCTTCAGCATCGACGAGAAGCTCGAGGTCGGCATCCCCGATCTGTGTCTGGTTGTCGGCGAGGAACGTGTTCGCAGCGCGCGCGAGTTCGAATACGGCGCCGAGTGCGCCCGCCGTGTTGAAATCGTCGTCCATCTCGGCGACGAACTTCTCCCGCGTGGCGTCACGGGCTGCGGCGAGCGCGTCGCGGGCCGCGGGCGCTGCGCCGACACCGGCCGCATGGGCGTCTCGCGCCCACTGCAGGTTGCGAACGAGATTCTCGATGCGCTCGAACGCAGTCTTCGCCTCGTCGAGCCGATCGGTCGAGAACTCGAGTGGGCTTCGGTAGTGCGTCTGCAGCATGAACAGGCGTACGACCGGCGTGGAGTAGACCGCCAGAACGTCTTTGAGCAGCATGAAGTTGCCGAGTGACTTACTCATCTTCTCGGCGTTCACCTGCAGGAGCCCACCGTGCAGCCAGTACTTCACGAACTGCGTTCCGGTTGCCGCTTCCGACTGCGCGAGCTCGTTCTCATGGTGTGGGAAGATGAGGTCGCTTGCTCCGCCGTGGATGTCGAACGGCAGGCCAAGCTCTTCCTCTGACATGACCGAGCACTCGATGTGCCAGCCAGGTCGGCCCTCGCCCCACGGACTCGTCCAGTGCGGCTCGCCGGGCTTCGCGGACTTCCAGAGCGCGAAGTCGAGAGGGTCTTGCTTGCGGTCATCAACCTCAACGCGTGCGCCGCACTCGAGGTCATCGATGTCGCGGCCAGAAAGCTTCCCGTACTCCGGGAACGAGCGGACCGAGAAGTACACGTCACCGTCGATGACGTATGCATGACCCCCAGTGATGAGCCGCTCGATCATGTCGATCATCTGCGGAATCGTGGTGGTCGCGAGCGGCTGCGAGGTCGGGCGGTCGATACCGAGCGCCTCCATCGCCGCGCGGAAGGCGTACGTGTACGTGTCGGCCACCTCAGCGGGCGCCAGTCCCTCCTCGGCAGCGCGCTTGATGATCTTGTCGTCGACGTCGGTGATGTTCTGGACGAACGTCACTTCGAAGCCGCGCCACGTGAGGTAGCGGCGGATAACATCAAAGGTGAGAAACGTCCGGGCATTGCCGATGTGGATGTGGTTGTAGACGGTGGGGCCGCAGACGTACATCGCAACCTTGCCGGGCTCACGGGGCGTGAACTCCTCTTTGGTGCGCGTCATGGTGTTATGGACGCGGATCGCCATGCGGCTGTCCTTCCTCGGCGGTCTCGTCGGTCATTGACGGAAAAGCGGGTCGGCCGGTCTCGTCGGCGACACCCTCGTCGCGCAAGAGTCGGCCCTCGAGCCGATCCATGCGGTGCTGCAGCGTGCGAAACATGTCGATGACCGGGTCGGGCAGGTCCTCGTGGTGCAGGTCGACCGTCTCGACGCGCTGGCCCTGCCGTACGACGACGCGGCCAGGTATGCCGACGACCGTGCAGCTGGCCGGCACCTCCTGGACGACAACGGCACCTGCGCCCACCTTGGAGCCGTGACCGATGATGATGCTGCCGAGAATCGTCGCTCCGACTCCGATGACGACGTTATCCTCGATCGTCGGGTGCCGCTTGCCGCGTTCCTTGCCGGTACCGCCGAGCGTCACGCCCTGGTACATCGTGACGCATGTGCCGATGACCGTGGTCTCACCGATGACAACGCCCATGCCGTGGTCGATGAAGAAGCCGTCGCCAATGACCGCTCCCGGGTGGATTTCAATCCCCGTTCGGTGCCTGACCGACTGACTGATGGCGCGGGCAAGCCAGATGAACCCGGCGTTGTGCAGCCGATGCGTGACACGGTGCCACCACACGGCCCAGAATCCGGGGTAGTTCGTGAGTGCCGACAGCGTCGATGGGCACGCCGGGTCGCGCTCTTTGATAACTGCGATGTCCGCTCGGGTCCGTGCGAACATATGTGTCTCGACCTCCTCGGCGGCCTCGGGGGCGTCACGAAGCCCGCTTACTATCTCTTTCCGAACTCCGGAGTGTCAACACGACAGCGAGAAGCGTACCCGCTTGTTCTCGGTCACACCCGCTCCAGCAGCGCCACGGCATACGCGGCGACACCCTCCTGGCGACCAGCGAAGCCGAGGCCTTCGGTCGTCGTCGCCTTCACGCCTACGGCATCGAAAGCGATACCGAGCGCGTCCGCGATGCGCTTGCGCATGAGCTCGCGAAACGGCGCGACCTTCGGGAGCTGCAGCACGATGACGCTATCGACGTCCACGACTACGAAGCCGCGCTCGTTGACAAGCTCGGCAACGCGTCGCAGCAACACGAGGCTGTCCGCGCCCGCGTACGCGGGGTCGTCGTCCGGGAAGAGCCGTCCGATGTCGCCCTCGCGGAGCGCACCGACGATCGCGTCCATGATGGCGTGCACGAGCACATCGGCATCCGAGTGTCCGAGGAGTCCTCTGTCATGCGGGACGTCGACACCACCAAGGATGAGCGAACGCCCCTCCACGAAGGCATGAACGTCGTAGCCAATGCCGATCCGTTGCGCGCTCATGAACGCTCCCCTCGAGCTTCGAGCAGCCGCTCCACGAGTGCGAGGTCCTCCGGGACGGTCACTTTGATGTTGTCGCGAGGTCCGAGCAACATCACCACACGGCCGCCATGCCGTTCGACGAACGAAGCATCGTCAGTTCCGACGAAGCCTTCCTCCTCAGCCCGAGCGAATGCCCTGCGGAGCACCGCTGCCCGGAACACCTGCGGTGTCTGTGCAACCCAGAGCATCGACCGGTCCTCGGTAGCAACCACGGCCCCGTCCCCATTCACTCGCTTCATGGTGTCGTACGCCGGATGACCGACCACGACCCCCTCGGCACCCGACGTAGCGAGATGTTCGACGGCCTCCGAGATGATGGCGGGCGTCACAAGCGGCCGCGCCCCGTCGTGCACGACGACAACGTCGACGTCGGCCGAGAGAGCTGCAAGCCCGGCAGCGACGGAGTCCTGCCGTCGGTCGCCGCCCGCCATGATGCCCTCCACTTTGAGGGTCTCGGCCGCCTCGACCGCGTATTCAGCGACACGATCCGGGTGCACGACCAACACGACCTCGTCGATAGCGTCGCACTCCTCGAACACCTGTAAGGTGCGTCCGACTACGGAACCGCCGAGGAGCCGGGCAAGCTGCTTTCCGCCCTCGCGTCCGAAGCGCTGCCCCGTGCCGCCCGCGACGATGATTGCAGCCGTACGCATCAGGACCCCAGCCTCGCGAAGATCATTCGACCGGCAGAGGTCTGCAGGACCGACGTGACCTCCACGCCGACCTCCTCGCCGACCCGCGACTTCGCATCTGCAATGACGACCATCGTGCCGTCCTCGAGGTAGCCGACACCCTGCGCTGACTCTCTGCCTTCCTTGACGACCATGATTCTCATCGTGTCACCCGGCAGAAAGAGCGGCCGAATGCTCGACGCAAGCTCGTTCACATTGAGAGCCGTAACACCTTCAACGCGGGCGACCTGCGTGAGGTTATGGTCGACCGTCACGACAGCGCCGGCGCTCGTCTGCGCGAGCCGAACGAGTTTGGCATCCACGGTCGGGATTTCGGGGTAGTCCGCCTCAAACACGGCGACCGCGTCCGGACCCGTGGAGAGCGTCGTGAGCAGATCGAGCCCGCGGCGGCCACGAGCCCGCTTGATCTCGTCGGCGGAGTCCGCCAGCGTCTGCAATTCGACGAGGACGAACCGCGGAACCGCCAGCCGGCCTTCGAGGAATCCGGCGATTCTGAGGTGCACGAAGCGTCCGTCGATAACGGCACTCGTGTCGAGGAACTTCGTCGTCTCAGACGTCTGATGCGCGCCGTCTCCAACAAGTCCTCCAAAGCGACGCGAGACATCCCGGCGCTTCGTCAGGAAGAGCTTCGTGAAGCCGAACGCGAAGGTACCGTAGACGAGCACGACGGCAAGAAACGCGATCCACGCTGGCGAAAGCAGCCTGAGAGGATACGACACAAGGAAGGCCGTGATGAGACCAAAGATAAGCCCCAACGCACCCAGCACGAGGTCGGTGGTCTCCGACTCCTGCACCAACTGCTCGATGCGGCGGTACTGCGCGGTGATTTCGCGTCCAAGGATACTGCCGAGAAGATAACCCATCGAGGCCCCGAGAATGATGAGGGTTAGAATGACGATTTCCTGCGAGAGGCCCGTCTGGGTCGACCAATCAGCGAGTCGAGCGACTGCGAATCCTCCGAGCGCACCTGCCGTCAGCAGCACCATACGGGCAAGCTGAACAATCATGGTGTCTGACGCCCGTTGAGGCGAAGTGTTCGCCGAGAGCGCCCCCACCTCCTCCCATCAACCAGGACTGCCGGTCATCGTCGACACGATGCCATCGAGACGTCGTCGAGTCGCGTTCATCGTAGCATACGCTCAGAGCGATGCGTGCTCTCGCATCCTCCGAAGGCCCTCGGCGATGGCACGAGCGCGATGCTCGCCGACGCCGTCGACATCCTCCAGTTTTTTCTCGGACGCGCTCAGAAGTGCGGTCAGCGTCCCGAACCGTTCAATCACGCGTGCGATGACCGTACCGGGAAGCATCGGAATGTGTCGGAGCAGTCGGTACCCAGACGGGGCGACATGCTGCTCAACCGCCTCGGCGGTCGCGGGATAGCCGAGCACATGCGCCACAAGGGTGCCGTCAAGCATATGGTCGGGCGACATGGCCGAAACCCGGTTGCGGATAGTGGCGGCCTTGCGAGGCGAAACGTCGCGGGCGTAGTCGCGAATGAGCATGAGGTAGTCCTCCTCGACGCCTGCGGTGAGCTCCTCGGCCTGCATACTGACCAACCGACCATCGGATCCGAGCTCCATGACGTAGCGACCAACGTCGCGCGCGACGCGAAGAACCATCTCCGTACGCTGGATCACCGTGGCGACGTCGCCGAGGGTCCCAACACCCTCGAACTCAAGCATGGTAAGGCGAGCTGCAACCTCGTCGAGCCGGGTCCTGTACCGTTGAAGCGTCATGAGCGCCTGATTGGCCTTCGCGAGAACAACCTCGATATCTTCAAGGATCACTCTGGAACCGCCGCGATAGAGACTCACAACGTCACGTCGCTGCGAAACGGAGATGACGAGGGCATCGGTCTGGCGGCTCACGCGCTCCGCCGTACGATGCCGCATGCCTGTCTCGGCGGTCGGCAGAGCGGCATCCGGAACGAGGTGCACGTTCGCCTTGAGGATACTCAAAGCACCGTCGTCGAGAATGATGGCGCCATCCATCTTGGCCAGCTCGAAGAGGCGCTGAGGCGTGTATGGCACGTTGACGATGAAGCCCCCGTTACACAGCGCGTCCACGCCGTGATCATCGCCGATGACGATCAGGGCGCCGGTGCGGGCCGATCTGATGTGCTCGATACCTTCGCGCAACTCGGTACCGGGCGCCACAGCCGAGAGCGCTGCGAGAAGCAGGTTGTCGGTGGTCCTGGCGTCCAATGCCGTCCCCTCTCCCGGTCGTCTCGCAACAAGTGGCCCCGGCCCGATTGTGGCACGAGCAGTACACCGCTGCCAGTAACAAGAGTGCCCATTATCCGCGAACGGACTCGACTGCATCCTTGACCGACGCGATCGGCCGCACGACCTTCCCTCCGACACTGGCCGAGGATGCCGCGATGAAAACGGGACCGAGCCCCATTCGACCGGCCTCGGCAATTCGCGCGGGCGTATGTCGGACACCGCGGACTTCTCCCGTAAGACCCACTTCACCGAATGCAATCGCACCCGACTGAAGGGCAACATCCAGCCTCGCCGAAGCCAGCGCCAGTGCCAGCGGAAGGTCGACTGCCGGCTCGCTCACGCGGACTCCACCGGCGACTGAGACGTACACGTCATGCTGTCCGAAGCTGAGGCCGGCGCGGCGTTCGAGCACCGCGAGCGACTGGAGTACCCGAGCGGTCTCGACTCCCACAGCAAGTCGGCGCGGCATCTGGAGGTACGACGGCGTCACGAGCGCCTGAACTTCGACGAGGAGCGGTCGGGTCCCTTCAATCGTGGCGAACACGCATGAGCCCGGCACGCCCTGAGCACGATCCGAGAGCAGCACGCTCGACGGATTCTCGACGCCGCGTAAACCGTCCTCGGCCATCTCGAAGACGCCGATCTCACTCACCGAGCCGAAGCGGTTCTTCGTGGCGCGAACGATGCGAAAGACGTGATCGCGGTCGCCTTCGAATGAAAGCACTGTATCGACGGTGTGCTCAAGCACCCGGGGGCCTGCGACGGTCCCCTCCTTGGTGACGTGCCCGACAACGACGACGGTCATGCCTTCGACTTTGGCGAGACGCATCAGGCGAGCTGCCGATGCGCGTACCTGGCCAACACTGCCGGCGACCCCGTCGAGATCGGTGTCGACCATCGTCTGGATCGAGTCGATGACGAGCACGTCAGGACGCTCGGCGAGCGCGGTTGCCTCGATGACTGCGGCGTCGACCTCGGGGAGGAGCCAGATGCCATCTGCGGCGCCCACACGGGATGCGCGCAACTTGACCTGCTCGACGGATTCTTCGCCGCACACGTACAACACCCTGGAGCCACCCTCAACGAGGGATGCGGCTGCCTGCAACAGAAGTGTGGACTTGCCAATGCCGGGTTCACCGGCGAGCAGAACGAACGACCCGCGAACCAGCCCGCCACCGAGCGCGCGGTCGAACTCGCCGACACCCGTCGGTATACGCTCGGTTCCGGACGACGAAACGTCGCCGAGCCTGATCGGGACGTGCGCGGTAGCCGAGGATGGCTGTCCGGTGCTGGTGCGTGCCTCAAACTCCTCGACGAACGTCCCGTACTCGACGCAGTCCGGACAACGCCCGTACCACTTTGGCGCGGAGTACCCGCACTGCTGGCAGCGCCATGTCGAGGTGGGCTTCTTCGCCATCCTGTGTCTACTCGCCTGCAGCGCCGCCCGCAACCGGTCCCCGTGACCCACCGGAAGACCCGCGCGTCGGCATGCTGGCCTTCGCCTTCTTCGGAGCTGTTCCCGACGTGCTCATGGCCGCGCCGTTCGGCCGGCCCTTGCGGAACGTGATCGTATCGCCTTCGGTTGTGAGTTCAATGACCTCGCCGTGCTTCCATTCGCCACCAAGAATCTGCTCGGAGAGCGGGTCCTCCACAAGACGCTGGATTGCTCGTCGCAAAGGGCGTGCTCCGAGCGTCGGATCAAAGCCCGCCTGTGCCAGAAGCACGCGCGCCTCCGGCGTGAGCGCGATGCCGAGGCCTTGGACGAAGAGCTGATCACGCAGCCTGGAGACCATAATGTCTACAATCGCCTCGATCTCCTCGGCAACAAGGTCGTGGAAGACGATGACCTCGTCGACGCGGTTGAGGAACTCGGGACGGAACATCTTCTTGAGCTCGCCGGTGACCCGCTCTTTGAGCATCTCGTACGGCATCGCTCCGGCCTCTTGCATGCTGAAGCCGACGCTCTTGCCTTTCACGATGTCGCGGGCGCCGATGTTGCTGGTCATGATGATGATCGCGTTCTTGAAATCGACCTTGCGGCCCTGGGCGTCAGTAAGTCGTCCCTCTTCGAGAATCTGCAGCAAGACATTGAACACGTCCGGATGCGCCTTCTCGATCTCATCGAACAAGATGACAGAGTAGGGCTTGCGTCGCACGAGCTCCGTAAGCTGGCCACCCTCGTCGAAACCGACGTAGCCGGGAGGCGAGCCGATAAGCCGCGAGACAGTGTGCTTCTCCATGTACTCCGACATGTCGAGCGAGATGAGCGCATCTTCGCTGCCAAAGAGGAACGACGCGAGCGCCTTCGCAAGCTCGGTCTTCCCGACACCGGACGGGCCGAGGAATATGAACGACCCCGCCGGACGCATCGGATCCTTGAGGCCGGCGCGGGTGCGCCTGATAGCCTTGCTGACTGCAGTCACGGCTTCATCCTGACCCACGATGCGCTCGTGGATGCTCGCCTCCATGCGGAGCAGCTTCTGTGTTTCTTCCTCCGTAAGACTGGCGACCGGAATGCCGGTCCACATGGACACGACCTCCGCGATCTCCTGCTCGGTGACCTCGACCACGCGTGTGTTGTCCGGCTTGAGCCACTCCTCTTCCATACGCCGCTTCTCGGCGAGTGTCTGCTTCTCTTTGTCGCGCAGGCTCGCTGCCTTCTCGAACTCCTGCGCCTCGATCGCGGCTTCCTTTTCGTGCCTGACCTGCTTCAGCCGATCCTCTACCTCGCGGATACCGGGAGGCGCGGTCATCATCTTGATACGCATCTTGGAACCGGCCTCGTCGATGAGGTCGATGGCCTTGTCCGGCAGGAACCGGTCGGAGATGTAGCGGTCCGCGAGTGTTGCCGCAGCCTCGATTGCGGCGTCTGTGATCGACACCCGATGGTGCGCCTCGTAGCGATCGCGGAGCCCGCGTAGGATCTCCTTCGTTTCCTCGACGCTCGGTTCACCAACCACGATCGGCTGGAACCGCCGCTCGAGGGCCGGGTCCTTCTCAACGTACTTCCGGAACTCGTCGAGCGTGGTTGCCCCGATGGTCTGGAGCTCGCCGCGAGCGAGCGCCGGCTTGATGATGCTCGCCGCATCGATGGCACCCTCGGCGGCACCTGCTCCGACGAGCGTGTGCATCTCATCCACGAACAGGATGATGTCGCCGCGTTCGCGAATCTCCTTGATAACCTTCTTGAGTCGCTCTTCGAACTCGCCGCGGTACTTGCTGCCGGCGACGAGCGCCGCCAGGTCGAGCGTGTACAACTGCTTGTCCCGTATCGTCTCCGGTACCTCGTCGCGCGCGATCTTCTGCGCAAGTCCCTCGACCACAGCGGTCTTACCTACACCGGGTTCGCCGATGAGTACCGGGTTGTTCTTTGTTCGGCGGGACAGTATCTGCATGACGCGCTCGATCTCCTGCTCGCGACCGACGACCGGATCGAGTTTGCCTTCGTCTGCTGCAAGCGTGAGGTTGCGCCCGAACTCGTCAAGGAGCGCATTCTCGCTACCACGGCCGCGGCGCTCTTCCCCCGGCTCGGCCTGCTTGCCGCCGTAGTAGCCGGATAGCAGCTGGATCACCGCAGACCGGACCTTCTCGAGATCCGCGCCTAGATTGAGGAGAACCTGCGCCGCGACACCCTCGCCCTCACGGATGAGCCCGAGCAAGATGTGCTCGGTACCGATGTAGTTGTGACCGAGCTGCAATGCTTCGCGCAGGGAGAGCTCGAGAACCTTCTTCGCTCGGGGCGTGAACGGGATGTGTCCGGTCGGCACGTACGTCCCTCTGCCGATGAGTTCCTCGACCTGCTGATGGACATCTTCGAGTGAGATGCTCAGGCTTTCGAGCGCCTTGGCAGCAATGCCGTCCTGCTCGCGAATGAGGCCAAGGAGCAGGTGCTCCGTGCCGATGTAGTTCTGGTTGAGCATGCGGGCCTCTTCTTGCGCGTACACGACAACGCGCCGGGCCTTCTCGGTGAATCGCTCGAACATGAGGGTCGCCTCTCTATCTGGTACGCCGTGAGAGCCGGCGGATCGATCACATGTCTATTCTACCCCCTCGGAACGACACGAGAAGGTCAGGAGAGAACGAAGCAAGGAAGGTGCCACAGAATCTGAGTCTCCTGCACTCAAGTTCTCGGCGTGTTGGCCTACGCCTCCGGGCGGAGGTGCGGGAACAGCAGGACGTCACGGATCGAGGCCGAGTCGCTCAGCAGCATGACGAGACGATCGATGCCGATTCCCATTCCGCCGGCGGGCGGCATTCCGTACTCCATCGCACGGAGGTAGTCCTCGTCGTACCCCATCGCCTCATCGTCGCCGCCGGTCTTGGCCTCGATCTGAGCGGCGAAGCGCTCTCGCTGATCTACCGGGTCAATGAGCTCGGAGAATGCGTTCGCGAGCTCGCGGCCGCAGATGATGAGTTCGAAGCGCTCGGTCAGCTCCGGTTCCCCCGTCTTCTTACGGGCGAGCGGGGATGTTTCGAGCGGATACTCGGTGACGAAGGTCGGCTGCACGAGCGTTCCCTCAACGAGCTTCTCGTAGATCTCTGTGATGAGTTTGCCCTTGCCCCACGAGGGGTCGTGAGGGATACCGTGGTGATCGCACAGGTTGCGCAGGTGCGCGTCTGTCAGCGCGAAAGAAATCTCCTCACCAGCGGCCGCGCTCGTCAGTTCAAGCATCGTCCGTCTCGGCCACGGGGGTGTGAGATCGACGTCAATGCCCTGGTAGGTGATATCCAGTGTGCCGAGGACCTCCTCGGCGGCATTGACCACCATCGACTCGGTCAACTCCATCATCCCGTCGATGTTGGTGAACGCCTGATACGCCTCGAGCATGGTGAACTCGGGGTTGTGGCGCACCGAGATTCCTTCGTTTCGGAAGGATCGGTTGATCTCGAAGACGCGGTCGAACCCGCCAACGAGAAGGCGCTTGAGGTACAACTCCGGCGCGATGCGGAGATAGAGATCCATGTCGAGGGTGTTGTGGTGCGTGGTGAACGGGCGCGCCGTAGCGCCACCGGGAATCGGGTGGAGCATCGGCGTCTCAACCTCGATGAAGCCGCGACCTTCCATGAAGCGGCGGATGGCCGAGACGATCCTGAAGCGCACGTCGAACGTACGACGCACGTCGGGGTTCATGATGAGGTCGACGTACCGCTGGCGGTACCGAGTCTCGATGTCCGTGAGACCGTGGAACTTCTCGGGCAATGGTCTGAGCGACTTGCTGAGCAGCACAAGGTCGGTTGGAACGACTGAGAGCTCACCCCTGCGAGTACGGGACATCGTGCCAGTGGCACCAATCCAGTCGCCCACGTCGAACTCGACAGCGCGCGCGAATTCCTGCTCGCCTAAAACGTTCGAGCGACAGAACAGCTGGAGGTCGTCTGAACCGTCACGAATGACGATGAAGAGTATCTTGCCCTGATCGCGTCTGGCGACGACTCGCCCGGCAACGGCGACGACGTCCGGCGTGTCCACGCCCGGCTCGAGGTCGGCGTACCGCCCAATGACAACCGAAACGGTATCGGTCCGCTCGAAACGATCCTTGTACGGCTCGTCGCCTGCGGCTCGGAGCGCGTCCAGCTTGGCCAGACGCACCTCGACAGGATCGTCCACGGTGCGGGAATCCCCGGGTGTGCGATCGTCGCCCGTCATCGGATGCTAGTTCGTGATGGAGACGACTTCGTACTCGATGACGGTGCCGCGCGGAGTGGGAACGCGCACGACATCGCCCTTCTTGGCACCCATGACCGCCTTGCCTACCGGCGACTCGTTCGAGATCTTGCTGTGGGTCGGATCAGCTTCTGCCGAGCCCACAAGCTGGTACCCGTGCACCTCTTCCGTCTCGGTATCCCGGAGGTTGATGCTCGAGCCGAGAGTGACCTTGTCGCGCCGCTTGGGCGACTGGATGATCGTGGCGTGCGCAAGGATGACATTGACCTCGATGATGCGGCTCTCGACCCACGCCTGCTCGTTCTTGGCGTCGTCGTACTCGGAGTTCTCGGAAATATCTCCGAACTCTTTGGCTTCTTTGATTCGCTCGCCAACCTCGCGGCGGCGAACGGTTTCCAGGTGGACCAGCTCCTGCTCAAGGCGGGTCTGTCCTTCTGGGGTGAGGGCGACTTCCTTCTGCATGCACGCTCCCGCTCGGTCGGTTCTCGATGGCAGGACCGCCGGCATAGGCCGGCCGCCAAAACGCTCACGAGAGTATACATCAAAGGCACGAACAGACAAGGCCCGGAGACACATAGAAGGCGCCGCTGGCGCCTTCTACGGAGACAAACAACTACAAGAGGACTCTATTCGTCGGCATCCTTCTCGGACTTCTCAGCCTTGACCGACTCCGTGGTCTCGTCCTCATCCTCGACGAACTTGCCCTCCATGCCGTCCTTGAGAGCCTTGGCCGATTTGCCGAACGTCTTCGCAAGCTTCGGCAACTGGCTGGGACCGAAGAGCAGGAGAACAACGACCAGGATGATGATGAGTTCCCCACCCATGGGTAGCCCGAATACCGCCATGACTTCCTCCAATTACGTGCACCCGAACAGCCAATGCCGCCGGGTCGTGTCTGCAAACCGAACGATAGCGTACCACCATCACCTAGATGCCGCCACGAGGTAGTTGCTAGACGCGTTCCTTACCATCGATTCGCGACAGGTAGTACAACGTATGCAGCAATTCATGTACCGGGTCGGTGTTGTGAAGCGTGACCGAGGGCGGAACCCTGACGATCACCGGCGTGTAGTTCAACATGATCCGAACACCTGCAGCGGTCAAACGATCGGCAGCATCTTGTGCGGCCTCCGGCGGAACCGCAATGACGCCGATCCGAATATTCTGGTCCTCGACGGCACGGGCGAGGTCATCGACATGCTGAACGATGATATCCCCGATGCGCGTTCCGACCTTGTGAGGGTCTCTGTCGAAAATCGCCGTCACATGGAATCCGTGCTGCCGGAGACCATTGTAGTTCGCGATCGCGGACCCCAGGTTACCTGCACCCACGAGCGCGAGACGATGAACGTGGTCTGCGCCGAGGATGCGCTGAACGCGATCGACCAGCGTAACGATGTCGTACCCGACGCCCCGCTTACCGAAAGATCCGAAATGCGTGAGGTCTCGCCGGATCTGTGCCGGGTTGACGTCGGTCAGTTCGCCGAGACGAGCCG
Source organism: Coriobacteriia bacterium (assembly GCA_038325105.1). GTDB lineage: Bacteria > Actinomycetota > Coriobacteriia > Anaerosomatales > Anaerosomataceae > WSXY01. The sequence goes on along the minus strand of JBBQIR010000031.1, from coordinate 6,720 downwards.
ATGAAACCGTCGCCTGACCGTCTTGCCGCAATTGGATGAGAACGCCCAAGTACAACGGCAGCCGCTCGATGACGCCTTCCGGTATGCGAGTACTCTCGCCTGCTGCCACGTGGTGCTCCTCTGTCCGCGACTTTGTAGCGACAATAGTATCTTCTTGTTACAAAGTCGGGGCAAGCGCAGGACGTCAATCGACTCTAAGAAGCGTTAAGCGAGCCCACAAGTCGTATCACATCAGCGCGCGTGACGATGCCTGCCAGGCGACCGTCTTCGACGACCAGAACAGCACCCGGGCCCGTCGGTTCAAGCCGCGCAAGCACGGTATCGACGGTCACGGCCGGCGCGGCAACAACCTCAGCGAGGTCCCGGTGTGCAACAGCCGAGACCGGCGTCTGGCTCCAGAGCTCCCGGGCTATGTCGCGAACGGCCTGGAGATCGACGAGGCCGATCACCCGCCCATCATCGACTACGGGATACCGCGAGTGGTGGCCCCCCAGAAAATACGAGTGAGCCATCTCCTCAAGCGTGGTGTCACCGGGAACAGTTGTGACAGGAGACGTCATGATGCTCGATAACGGGATCTCCGCCATCCGGGTTTTGAGGAGTTGCTGCTGGTATGCCGAGGCGGAGATCGACGACAGAAACCACCCCATGACCGCGAACCAGATCAGATCGAGCGTTCCTCCAAGAACGCCGACGACCGCGATGACCATCAACAGGTAGCCGAAGAACTGGCCCATCCTGCTCGCCCAACGGGTCGCCTTGAGTAAATCTCCGGATACTGCCCAGAGAATCGAACGCAGGAGCCTTCCGCCGTCCAGAGGGAAGCCCGGCAGCAGGTTGAAGATCGCGACGTAAAGGTTGATGTAGGTCAGATACTCCACCGGGATGCGAACAACATCTGGAACCGTCGTTCCGGCCATGAGCGCCAGGACGCCGAAACCAAGCCCGGACAGCAGTAGACTCGTCGCAGGGCCGGCAGCGGCCATCAGGAACTCCCGGCCGGGGCCGCGTGGTTCCTCTTCCATCTGTGAAACGCCACCGAAGAAGAACAGGGTGACCTTGGAGATTCGCAGACCCCCGGCGCGCGCAACAAGCGAGTGCGCGATCTCATGGATGACGATCGATGCGAAAAACGCTATCGACATCAGTACCGCCAGACCGACGTAGACGGTCGCAGCCTGATTGGGCAACGCCTGGGGGAGATAGCTCGTCGTGAGCGTAAACGCCACCAGAAAGAAGATCAGGAACCAGCTCGAGTTGAGCTCGATCGGGATCCCGAAGAGGCTTCCTATCTTGAACGAGCGGAGACTGAACATCGCGCGCCTCTCACGGACGCGGCCGCCCTCAGAGGAGGACGGCCGCCCGGGTCTCTAAAAAGCGGCGCCGTCGAGCGCGTGGGCGCACACACAGTCCCTCGCGGCAGGCAACGCCGGAATCATAGCGTGAAGAAGGGCTTTGACCTTCTCGTTGTTCTCGCCAAACACGCGCACGACCTCTTCGTTCGTCACTGGTTCAGCACCCTCGGCACCCGCATCGTGATCGGTGATGAGCGATATGTTGCAGTAGCAGATCTCAAGTTCGCGTGCGAGATAGCATTCGGGATACTGGGTCATGTTGATGACTTCCCAGCCCTGAGCGGCAAACCATTTCGACTCTGAACGGGTCGAGAACCGCGGACCCTGGATGACGACGACGGTACCCTTGTCGTGGATAGTGATCCCGAGCGACCGGCCCTGCTCGACCGCGACACCCCGCATGGTCGGGCAATAGGGATCGGCGGACGAGACGTGCGTGGTCGTCGGACCATCATAGAACGTGTCCCTTCGGCCCCACGTCCTGTCAACGAACTGGTCACAGATGACGAAGTCCCCGGGTTTCACGTCTGGCTGAAGGGACCCACAGGCGTTCGGACCAATGATTCGGCTTACGCCAAGCATGCTCATGGCGTAGACGTTCGCCCGGTAGTTGATCATGTGCGGCGGCAGGCTGTGATCCTTGCCGTGGCGCGGGAGGAAAGCTACCTTCCGCCCGCCGATTTCGCCAAACATGACCGGGGATGACGGTGCGCCATACGGCGTGTCGACCTTGAACTCGATCGGATTGTCGAGCAACGAATAGAATCCACTGCCACCGAATACCCCGATTTCCGCTCTTGGATACTCCATTACACACTCCTCGCATCGTTCGCCCCGTGGGGCCGTTCTCTCTGGGAGATTGTAGCCCATTGTGGGCCGACACCTCCCGAGAGAGGCGTCAGGCGCCCTTCAGCACGTAGTGCGCCTCCTCAACCACCGGCATGGGTCGATCATCTTCAACAGGCCTGGGCGCATAGAGCGGACGCCGGAACAGGTTCATGGCGTCGGTCCAGGGCTCCTCGACGAGAGACGCCGCCTGAGACGCTTCGATGAACCCCGCCGCCTTGGCATCCATGTTGTCCGCATGATGCAGCAATAGGGCCTCGAGAGTGCTTGGGCGCTTGGGAGCACCCCACTCCAGCTCGCCATGGTGCGAGATGATGACATGTGAGAGCTTCAGAGCGAGTTCCGGGGGGACTCCGCCGGCGAGCGTCTCGATGGCGCGGTTGACCCGGCGCTCTCCGAGCACGACATGCCCGAGTAGTCGACCGGAGTCCGTGAACTCGATTGATGTTTCGAAGGAGAGCTCGTCCACCTTCCCTATGTCGTGAAGAAGTGCGCCGGTGATGAGCAGGTCCGCGTCGAGCTCGGGATAGAGCGTGCTCAGCGAACGGCATGTGGTGGCGACTGAGATGGTGTGCTCCAGCAGACCGCCGAGATACGCATGATGAAACGTCTGAGCGGCCGGACAGGCGCAGAAGCGGACCATGAACTCCTTATCACCAAAGACCCGCTTCAGAAGGCGGGCCAGGTGCGGGTTTCGTATACCACGTACGAGTGAGCGGAGTTCCCCCACGAGTTCCGCCGTGTCTCTGTGGCCCGAGGGCATGATATCCGACGCGTCATACTCCGTTGCGGGTCGCAGGCTGTCTACCGAGACTCGCAAGACGCCCCGGTACGCGGTCACGACGCCTCTGACATGTACGACCGTCCCACTCGGCACCGACTCGGCACCGCGATCAGGTCGGAACATGACGCCAGGAATTCGTCCGGTGCGATCGGCGAGTTCCATGGAGAGATACGCCTCGCGCGTCCGAGTCGAGCGGAGTTCCTTCCCACGCAGTGCGAAGGCCGCGTCAACCCGTTCCCCTTCCTTGAGTGTCCCCGCGTAGTGTTGTTTCATCGTACGACCTCCACAACCGGCACCATCCGTCTGCTGCGATTGTCGCGCACGCCTCTGACATGGCAGAGGGTACTCAAACCGGTGGGCCAATATGCCACACGTCGCCCGACTCGGCCCCGTACTGCTCGGCTGCGCTTCCCATGCTGATTGCGAGTGTTAGCCATCCCGAAGAGTCGAAGAGCGCTACCGGTTCACCCTCCTCCACATCCGAGAACGTCATTCCGAAGGGCACGTCGACCGCGATGTGCCCGAAACTCATTCTGAGGGTGCGCGCAGACCCGACGAGCGCACCAAGATCGTCCGGGGTGACCGCAAAGCGCATGGATCCGAAGTGCTCGATGTCGACGACCTCGGCGACCAACACGCCCCCCTCCCGGCGACACGGGCTAAAGGGTGCGGGAACGAGCAAGCCCGGATCGACGATTCCACCCACGGCACTCGGCTCGACCCCGCACGCCAGAGCGGCGGCAGCCGGTGCAAGAACGTCTCTCGCATGGAACGTCGCAAGCGGAGCGCGGAAGGTGAGTGCCTCGGGTTCGATGGCGTACGCCTCGGCGATTCCTCCGGCACGCCATGTGGCAGGTATGAGCACGCCGTTGTCAGGTCCGACAAGCACCGTCCCACCTCCTGTCACAAGACAGAGATCGCGCCGGCTCCCGCCAACGCCGGGATCGACGACGACGAGATGGATGGCCTCGGGCAGTTGCCAGACCCCTGAGGCCGCGACAGCCGCAGCCTTTCGAATGTCGAACGGCTGGATATCGTGAGCCAGGTCGACGACTCTCGCCTGGGGACATGCGCGGTATACCACGGCGTGGCACATCCCCACCCAGGTATCGCCCATTCCAAAATCCGATGTGAAACAGATAATCGACTGCATTGGCACTCCTGACGCCCTGCGAACCACTCCAGAATGAATTAGAATCGAACTCGATACCCGCGCGAGGAGGGCCCATTCCATGAAGAAGTCGACGCTGTCGATTATCGTGCTCGGTTGCGCTCTACTCGCGTGCACGGGTCTCGTGGGGTGTGAAAAGAAAACCCTCGAGTACATACCCACGGGCGGCGCCTATACCATGGCGCAGGTCGAAGACGTGGCTACGCAGGTCAGCCTGGTAAACGTGGAGAACGAGCGCACTGCTGATGGCTCGGCCCTTCGCAAGGATGCGCTGCTTGAATTGCGCGCCGCTGGTGGCGACGCGTCCCTGCTCGCAGATGCACTGACTCGCGACTTCCCTTCGGACGCAACCTCCGTACCCCTGCTGGTCGAGGCCGCGACTGTTGACGGGATTGAAGCCTGGATCGTTGTCGAAGCCTGGGGCGATGAGGACGGGACCCTGTCACACCGGCGCGTATGGATACTCGACCGGTCGACATTCACCATTCTTGGGTCGACGTCCTTCAACTGACGGCTGCTGTGCCAAGCATGAAGTCAAGCGCTCCTACTCCGAAGAATGACTCCACCTCCTGGCGAATATGCACCTCGGGTGCATTCGCCGCGCGAAGGTCCTCAACCAAAGAGACAACCTTCAGTCGTTCACGGTAGACGCGATCCACAGGCTGTGAGTGCTCGAACGCCGCGTTGCGCAGAACGGCGAGGTAGTATGCCCGGACCCGTCGAGCGTCCCGGTACGACAGTCGGTGCGGTCCGAACTCGCCTTTGAGACGCCGTGAGGTCGCGCGTGCGGCGCGTTTAGCGGAATCAGGGTGTGCACCACCCCGCTCTACGGATTCCTGGCTGAGCGCGGCGAGATGCTCAGCCAGAGTAGAAACCACGCCGGTAGATGTCTGAACCTGATACATAAGCGTCCTCCTCGAACTTGTGTTCGAGGAGGACGCTATCAACTCACTCTGACATGCAACTCCGAGCGGCCTACTGCTCCACCGGGAAAATCGCAGTAATCGCATCCCGGGCAATGGCAACATATTCGGGCGAAGCGACAAGCTGATTGTCCGAGACGCCCCAGATCTTCGCGGACGTCAGCGCGTAGAAATCCTTGCTCTTGGCATTGAGGGCGTCTGTGAGCCTGCTGCCCTCGAGGATATGCATCTCACCCTCGATGCGGTGGTCCTTCGTGATGATCATCACGCGGATGGTGTTCTTGTTCGTGTAGACCATGAACGGTCCTCTCGCCGACGCTGCGCTTCGTGCTCTTATCAGGAAGACTCTACCCTAATGTTGAACGAGACGGAACAAGAGGGGGTTAGCGAAGGACCAGCCTCTCGAGCCACACTCGAAGACCCGAGGCGAGACCGAGTTCCACAATGACGAAGACGAAAGCAATCAGGATCTGCAGCCAGGCGTCTCTGATGCGGGAGGCGCGGCGCTCGAACACCGGCATGAGTGTCGTGAATACGAGGTTCACGACTAGGAACGTGAGGACTATTGCAGTGGTCAGCAGAACCGGATAGAGGAGCCCTGTGGCGGGCAGTCCCCACCGGAGCAAAGCGAACACAGGGGCGAGCGACAGCAGCCACACGCCCGCGCGCCAGCCCTCGAGCAGCCTCGTACGACTGAGCGTTCGCCACATCTGCCCGTTCACCATCGGAACGACGGCAAGCGTCAGTGCGTACCCTGCCAGGAGACCTGTCAGGAGCCTGAGATCGTTCGTAGTGGTGCGCCACCCCGCGTAAGAGGAGACGCCGTCAGCTGCCATCGCGCCGAGGAAGAGGGCACCGATCACAACGAGCCAGGATCGAGGAATCTCGGAGGGCCGGCGTCCACGCTCGAGAAACGCAATCAGCAGCAGCGAAAGAGCGAAGCCGGCATAGATTCCGGTGTCCCGCGCACACACGGGGAGCTGGAAGCCTCCTGCGAAGAGCGAGCGCTCGGGCAACTGGTGGCACAGCCCGTAGCCCACCCACCGAAACACTCCCTGCAGCATCGCTCCTCCTCCGGAAACGCAACGGCAGGCCGACCAAAGGGTCGCACCTGCCGCGGGATTTCGATGGTCGGGATGGCGGGATTCGAACCCACGACCTCTGCGTCCCGAACGCAGCGCTCTACCAAGCTGAGCCACATCCCGACGAGCCGCTATGATACATGGTCGCGTCCCCCAGGGCAAAGCATTTGTGAGCGAGCCCCCTCGGCGACGGGATTCGTACTCCCGGAACAGCCGGATGCCCGGCCGACGAGGTCGACCGGGCATCCGTTATACGTTCTCTTCCGTGCGGAGTTGCTAGCGGTTCAGCCTCACGTGGCAGTAGGAGCAGTAGGTCTCCTTATGGCACTCGTAGCAGGCCATAGCATCGCCCTTCTTCACGATGTTGGGATGGTACGTATACCACGGCTGGTTCGCGACGGCGCCCTTGTGGTGGCAGTTGTCGCAGAAGAACTGGTTGTGGCAGTTCGTGCACATGGCCTTGGTGAGCTTCTTGGCCGCGAAGTCAGCCTTGTGCGTGTCCTTGAAATCACCGGGGTGGGGCATGGTGATCTTGTGGCACGCCTTGCAGAACTTCGCT
>JBBQIR010000030.1:0-25822 GCA_038325105.1 Coriobacteriia bacterium | reverse complement strand
AGTCCTGCCGCGCGGTCTCGTACGCGAGTCCGCGCAAGAGGGCGTGACGTCTAATGGTGAAGACAGCCGACGGCGCAGCAAGAGCCTTGTCAAGGATCCGCGCCTGGCGGTGGTTGATGCCAAGTGGTTCGAACCGGGTCTGCAGTGAGTGGTGCCGCTCCACCGCGTCCCGTGTCTCGCGTTCAGCAGCGATATAGGCGTCGAGGAAGAGATACAGACGCTGGATGATGAAGGACGTGGCGTCGAATCGGGAGCCCTCCTCGGTAGCGTGCGGCGGAACCGCCCACATCGGACTCGCCGTGCGGGTGAGCGGGGTGAACGGCAAACTCCGGTAGCCTTGCTGGTACTCGTAGATGTGCGCGACCAGTCGGGCGAAGAGGCCGTTGGCGACAGTGAACGGCTGTACGCGGCGAATCCAATAGAAATGGATGACTGCTTTGATGAGGGGATGGACGAAAGGCTTCTGGTCACGAGTTCCGTAGCTGGCAATCGCGTTCATTTCGCCTGGTATCCGAGTCGCCAGCACGCCAGCACCATCGGCTGGTAGTGCGCTTCCCGGGCCAAGGGTGACGTCGGTCGTGCGGAACACGCCACCGGTGCTCTTGTCCAAGACCAGGAGCGAGTGCAGTTCCAGAAGACGCGTCAGCGTGAGGGGCTTCTCGGAGAGCTCAGGAAGCTGCTTCATCAGCTCGTAGAAGCGCAGAACCCAGCGCTCGTACTCGCTTCCCGGATCGGTGCCATCCATCAGCATGTGTCGTGCGCCGATCCTAGCCTGTGAGAGTTCGATGTCGTTGGCCGGCGAGAGCTCACCAAGCGTCAGGCCTAGCGGCAACACCTCTTCGATAAGGATCTCGTTCTTGAGGGCTCGTATTTCGTCTTCAGGGAGCTCGGATCGCGCGTGGAAGTCCCATGTTGAGCGGATATCGATCTCGTGGAGCAACTCAACGAGTTCGGCCGAAATCGTGATCCAGCCGGAGTAGTCGCCCCAAGCGCCCGCGAGAACGGTGAGTCCCTGTGCTCTTCTGACTGCCGACACAAATTCATCGACGGTCTCGATCGGCAAGCCGAGCGTACGACTCGTGCCAGCGATACTGTGCCGCTCGGAGTAGTCCACGTGGGCTGTCTGGAAGAGGTAGTCGAGTTGTCCCTCGCCCAGTGCGCCAAGCAACCTTGCGGCGATTTGCGGGTCGGTTGGCTTATTCATTCAGTTCTCTCCAGGTGATGACCGTCTTCGTGCCGACTGGTCAAGTTACCAGTTTCTTGTCGACATCATAATAACACACGGTCGTGGCGTCCGAGCGCGTCGTCGAGACAAGCAAAGAGCAGGTCAGGGCATATGCGACCGCGGCGAAAGCGGATGCAGGATCAAGCGCAATTCATGGATGCGAGTGTGGGGTCAAGGACGTAACGCAGGGGACAGTCTCGTGAGAAGCTATTAGGGACAGATGGTGGTATTACAGACTCAAATGGCGTACTCAAATTGTCGATGAGGCGTGCACCAGGCCACTGCGAGCGAGCAGACAAAATACCATGCAGGGTATCTGAAGTGCGAATATTATGAAATCGGTACGATAAGTGCTATTCTGGTCATCGACATACTAATCGCAGAAGAATTAGTACGACTCCGACCGGACATCGGATCAAGGTCTGCGACACGGTATGCGCAATGAGGCTGGCGGTCTCGAGGATGGTCATGTGGTCTATCGCCCCGGCAAGGCGACGCAGGATCTACTCGACCCAGGGGAAAGGGTGAGGCATGAAAAGCGTACTCTTGTTCGACACTGCCACGTGGCTCGTGTGGCTGGCGCCGCTTCTTGGCGTCTTCGCTGCGGGGCTAACAACCCGCAAGGATCCCGTGATTGAGGGCGACCAAGTTCTGAGACACGATGGTGCGGCCAGAATCGAACACTGGGCCCACGGGATCGGCACGGCGGTGCTGCTTGTCAGCGGTATCATGCTCGGCATCTGGTTCGTTCCGGCACTTGTCGGAGGCGGGAAGCCCATCTGGCTGACAATGAACGTCCATTTTGTGGCGGTCGTTGTCTTCTTGTTCGGGACCTTCTACTACGCGGCAAACACGCTCCTCGCAACCAAACGATTCAGGGAGCACCTGCCGACGAAGGATGCCATCGAGTACACCAAGCGCCACTACGGACTGTTGCTCGGCTTCAAGAAGTTCACCTTCCCGCCGGAGCGCAAGTACTTTGAGTCCGAGAAGATGGCGTTTCTGCTCGCTCTCGCCTCGACGGCCGTGATCATCCTCACCGGCCTGCTCAAGGTCGCGGCGCACGCCATCAACATGCCGCCTGCGATCATGGCGATCGCGACGCCCGCACATGATGTGGCGACTGTCGCAATGCTCGCGTTCTTCCTCGCGCACATCTTCTTCGCAGCGATCCTACCCAGCAGCTGGCCCCTTCTGCGCTCGATGTTCACGGGCTACGTATCGCTGGCCCACGCCAAGAAAGAGCACGCCGGATGGCTTGCTGAGCTCGACATGAACGATGCGACGATTCACCCCGTGCCAGAGAAGAAGGCAGTCGAGAAGCCTGCAGCCTAGTGGCACGCCCACGACGAAATGAGAAAAGGACACACGATGGCAGACCTTAAGAACACAGCAACGGAAGTCACCCCTGTAGTTGATAGCAAGACGATGTCACGCCGGCAGTTCATGACCGGCGTCGGCGGAGTTGGTATCGGCGCGATCGTCGGAGGTCTTCTCGGCGGAGCGCTCCTGCTTCCCGATAAGGTCCTGGCGATTCAGGCGTCGGGCGGCTACTTGCTGGTCGACACGAAGAAGTGCGCCGGCTGTACGAGTTGCATGATGGCGTGCTCGCTCACGCACCATGGTGAGACGAACATGTCTCTGTCGAGAATCCAGATCACCCAGGATCCGTGGGGCAAGTTCCCCGATGACATCACGATCTCGCAGTGCCGACAGTGCCCGTACCCGTCCTGTGTCGAAGCGTGTCCCACCGGGGCAATGCATATCGACGCCAAGACAGGCGTACGCACGGTCGACGAGGCCAAGTGCGTCGGTTGCGAACGCTGCGTCAACGCCTGCCCGTTCACCCCGTCACGCGCTCTTTGGAACTTCGAGGAGAAGCATGCGCAGAAGTGCGACTTGTGCGAGGGTGCCAAGTTCTGGGATGAAGTCGGCGGCCCCGACGGCAAGCGTGCCTGTGAAGAGGTGTGCCCCATGGGGGCCATCAAGTTCACGAAGGAGCTTCCGGTTCAGAGCGCGGACGGCTACGAGACCGACCTGCGTGTCGGCACGGTATGGAAGAGCTTGGGCTTCGAAGGAGCGCCCGAGTCGGGCGGTCATCTCGGCTAGTCCCAGGCGGCACGCGGAGCACCCAATGACAACATTCACGGAGGCATATGATGGCAATCAGTAAGGGATACACCGGAAAGATCCTGAAGGTGGATCTCACCACCGGTACATTTGACGAGATCTCCACAGAGAAGTACCAGTCCTGGGGTGGTGGACATGGTATCGGCTCCGCCATCTTCTTCGACTTGTGCACGGACAAGACGATCAAGGGAACCGATCCCGGCAACGTCGTCACGCTCATGACGTCGCCGCTCTCCGGCACGCTCGCTCCTTCGGTGGCGGGCCGCACCGAGGTTCAGGGCATCGGCATCCAGGCCTACCCGATCGGCTGGTTCACCCGCTCCAACTTCGGCGGTCGTTTCTCGACCCAGCTGAAGTTCGCCGGGTGGGATGGCATCGTGCTCACGGGCAAGTCGCCCAAGCAGGTCTGGCTCAATATCATCAACGGTGACGTCAAGCTTCAAGACGCCAAGGATCTCTGGGGCCTGAACACTCGCGAGACCCAGGAAGAGATCTGGGCACGCGTCGAGCCGAGCAAGAAGGACAGTGGCTGGGCCAACATGGGGACCTCGCGTGACGCGGGGCGTACCACGCAGCACCCCGCCGTCCTCACGTCCGGTCCGAACGCGGAGAAGTATGGTCCCATGGCGGCGCTCGTGCATGACGCCGGCAACGGTGCCGGGCAGGGCGGCTTCGGCGGAGTCTTCGCCTCGAAGAACCTCAAGGCCATCAGTGTGGTCGGCACCGGCGGCGTGAGCATTGCTGATCCGGATGCGCTCATGAAGGCTCGCCTCTGGGCCAACGACTACTCGTTCGCGGGACACCACGACAAGCCCGCCGAATACGTCGGTCTTGTCGCCTTCGCCAGCACGCCAGGCAGGCCACTCTCGACGATCCAAGACAACCCCGAGGGCACCAAGTCACGCCCGCAGGGCTGCGTCGGCTGCATCCGCAACTGCCGAGGTAGAACAGACACCGGCCAGGGCAACGAGTCCCAGTGTGTCGACTTCTTCTGGTACGACCATCACGACGTCATCGCAAACGGTCACGTCACCGACGCGTCCCCTCGCGCCGCCGATGCCATTCAGCTTGCCGGCGTCAACGCTTTCGCTGTCGAAGCAGCCACGCTGTGGATCGAGCAGCTGTACAACAAGGGCATCATGGGCAAGGGCAAGGAGATCGACTCGAACCTTCCGTTCGACAAATTCGGCTCCGGCGAATGGGCCGAGGCGTTCATCAACAGCATCGTTACCCAGACCGACATTGGCAAGGAGCTCTGCAAGGGCGTCGCACAGGCGGCCGAGAAGTGGGGCCGGCTTGCGATGGATACCACGAGCGGTATTCTGCCGCTTCAGGAGTGGGGTCTCCCGCACCACTACGACGCACGTACCGAGGTCGAGTGGGGATACGGTTCGCTGATGGGCGAGCGCGATATCAACGAGCACGACTTCAACTGGAGCGTCTACTGGACACCGACCATCAACGGCCTGTTCGGTCTTGAGCCGCCGGTCAGCGCGAAGCGTCTGTCCGAGATCTTCGCCGGCAAGACGGCGCCGTACAACGACCCGATGATGATCAACTACAGCGACGAGGGCATCTACTCGGAAGCTATGGCCAAGACGGTCGCATGGCATCGCCACTACACGCGCTTCTTTAAGCAGTCGATGCTCTTCTGTGACTGGGCATGGGCGGACTTCGTGAACCCTTACGGTCCCGACATGGAAGGCATGACGAGCATCGGCGAGAACAAGTTCATGAACGCCGTCACCGGCGATGACATGACCTTTGAAGAGGGCATGGAGGTCGGACGCAGGATCTGGAACATCGACCGTGCGGTCTGGGCTCTTCAGGGTCGCCATCGCGATATCGAGGTCTTCAGCGAGTACAGCTACAAAGTCGGCGCGCAGCCGGGCACGACGACCTACGAGGCTCCCTACACCATGCCGGTGTTCGAGGACAACGAGTGGTCGTTCAAGAGCGTGGCTGGCCGCATACTCGATCGCCAGAAGGTCGAGGACTGGAAGTCCCTGTTCTTCAAGCTTGAAGGCTGGGATATCAAGTCCGGTTGGCCGACCCGTGCCACGCTTGAGGAGCTTGACTTGGCGAATGTGGCCGACGAGCTCGAGAAGGCCGGGAAGCTGGGTGCGTCAGCATGAGTGAAACCCTTCTAGCAACCCTCGACACTAAGATGGCCGAGAAGATCCTGCGCCGTGTGGAGGCGACCGAGGCTCTCGAAGCCGGCATTCTGACTCCCATGGCAGGGACGAGGCCCGTCCGACTCTTCAGCCTGGAACAGGCAGAGCGTTTCCTCGTCCTCCACGACGGGAAGCAAGTAGCGCTCGGTGGCGCGTGGGCGACGGTCAACTACGTCGATCCGATACATCTGGCCACGTGGGTAGGTGAGGTGCTGGGCGATGCGGAGCTTTCCGCAGCGCTGGACACCATCGCCTCCACTCGCAAGGCGTATGGATATCTCGTGCCTGAACTGAAGGAACTGATTGCGTCGAGAATCGACCAGGCCAAACAGGCCCTGGGTATCACAGAGGCAGCGGCTGAGTAGCCGCTCTTCTCCACTGCACTGGTGAAGGTGCCGGTCCCGCATCGGCGGGGTCGGCGCCTTCCACTATCTGAGCCAACCTGAGGAGGTGCGTGTGCGATGAAGGTACTGCTCTTCCAGGCACCGGTCTCGATCAGGAGCCCACACGCACGCCTGTCACCGCCGCTCGGACTGGCGTACGTCGCTCAGTACCTGCTCGACCAGGGGCACGAGGTCGACCTCGTCGATCTCAACGTGACGAGCCTGAACCCGGCGCGAATCACAGCCACGCTCAATCGCGTTCGTCCGGACCTGGTGGGCGTCTCTTCGCACACGGAAACCTATCCCAATGCCCTCGTGATTGCACGCTTGGTCAAAGAACACGACCCGCGTATCCCGGTCATCTTCGGGGGACCGCACGCCAGTATCGTGCCGCTCGATGCGCTCGCTGAGCCAAACGTCGACTTTGTCGCGGTTGGCGAGGGCGAGCAGACCGCTGCGGAACTCGTTCGGGCGCTCGAGGAGGGCGCAGATTCCGCGACACTCGGTCTCGTCGCCGGTCTCGGTCACAAGGTCGACGGCGTGCCCACGCTCAACGCACCTCGCGAGCCGCTCGACTCGGCCGACATTGGTCGACCCGCACGACAGCTGCTTTCTCTCGAGTTCTACGAGGATGCCCACAATGTCCTTGCTTCTCGGGGCGGCTGTCCGTACCGCTGCCCGTTCTGCTCTGCTTCGTACATCTGGGGCGGTCGGAGGCGCATGCGACCAGTGGCCGACGTCCTCGCCGAAGTCGGCGAGGTCATTCGCGACTACGGTGCGGAGCACGTGTTCTTCGTCGACGACATCCTCACCCTTGATCGGCCGTGGCTCGTCGAGCTCATGGACGCGATCGAGGCGCGCGGTGGCGGCTTCACCTGGGGCTGCGCCACCCGGGTTGATCGCGTGGATGACGCACTGCTGCGTCGGATGGCCGAAACGGGATGCACCGGCATCCAGTTCGGCATCGAGTCAGGCGCCCAGGAGATCCTCGACTCGGTCAAAGGCATCCAGAAGGACGACGCTCTCGAAGCCGTTCGCAGCGCCGTTGACGCCGGTATCGCAGTCTCCTGTTCGTTCATGATCCCGTTTCCGGATGACACCGAGGAGACGCTGACTCAGACCGCAGCGTTCATGGGTGACATCCGCGACGCCGGCGGCAAGCTGTTGATTTCGTATACGACCCCATTCCCCGGAACGATGTTCTTTGAGCGCGCCGAGGAGCTCGGTCTCAAGATACTCACCCGTGACTGGAGCCTTTACGACTGCAAGCACATGGTCATGGAGACGAAGAACTTCTCGGCGGAGCGGATCGAAGCGCTCGCCGAGGGCATCGCGAACGGACTCGGGCTGTCACAGACCGAATAATGCGGTCTTGCTACCAGGAGGGAACCACCACAGGTTCGACTGTCGGCGTGGGCTCGACGGTACCGGTTGGCTCAACCGTAGCGGTTGGCTCGACGGTGCTCGTGGGCTCCTCGGTAGGCGGCGAGCTCGGGGTACCCGGCATGGTCGACGGGTCGATGCCGAGCCAACCCGCGAACTTCAGCCACACACGTACCAGTCCCGGCGGTAGCTGCGTCTTGGTGCCGTCGGCGATCTTGGCCACCGACTTCTCGAGATTCGCGGTGATACGCGCGAACGCATTGAGCTTTCCGGGGGCTACTCGTGTCGCCTCGACGGATGCGTGCGGTGTGGCGTCTTCGGACTCCGCGCCTTCGCCCCGCTGCTGAGGTGCCTTGTCGCCCTTACGCTCGGCTTTCGCATCGGACTTGGCCGCTTTTGCCTCAGTCTTATCCTGCTTCACGGCCTTCTCTGATGCATCAGAGGCAGACGTCGCTTTGGCTGCCTTGTCCGTGCCCCCGGCGTTGCCCTTGCCCGCGAACGCAAGCGTCGGCGACATTAGCGCAGTGATGAGAACAACTGCGAGGATGAAATACAGCGATCGTTTCATGGGCGCGCTCCCTAGATAGTACTAGTGGTACTACCCAAGCTATCGGCACAAGAGCCCGTCATGTGAAGCGTCGCTCGACGACCGGCATGCGCTCTGCAGGACGCACACTAATTACTGGTGGATTGAACGTGCTTCCAGGGGTATGAACTCAGATAAGTAGCGACCTACGGAGGGTTCACGCATGTCACCACTCAAACTGCTCGGCCTGTACGCGATCACTCTCGTCGTGTTCCTCGGCATGGATTTCGTCTGGCTATCCACGATGGGCGACAGCTTCTACCGCAAGCAACTCGGAAGCATGATGCGCGAGACGCCCAACCTTGGTGTCGCGTTGCTCTTCTATCTCGTGTACGTCGTTGGCGCACTCGTGCTTGTCGTGCTGCCTGCTGCCGAGAAGGGGTCGCTCATGCAGGCGATTCTCGGCGGAGCACTGCTCGGGCTTGTCGCGTACGGGACGTACGACATCACGAACCTTTCGACGCTCGTGGGGTGGCCGCCGATCGTCGCGGTCGTCGATCTCATCTGGGGTACCACACTTACCGCAGTCGTTTCGACTGCCGGGTACTTCGTCGCGCGCTGGCTGGGGTGAGGCCGGCCGGACCTTCTTGCTGAGCGGTATCCGCGCCTCGCGTCCCGGCGCTGGTTCCGCACGACCGAATGTCGTTCATTCCGTGTAGACTCGTGACTGAGCAGTCTCAGTCGCGAACATGATCGGGGGAAATAGTGGAAGCTGTCGTTGGCCTCGTTGGTGCTGCCGGCGCCATTCTTTTCGGAGGCTTCATCCTATTCTGGTTGCTGTGGTTCCTGTTCGGCGTGCGGGTCATCCGCTCTGACCGTGTGGGCATCATGGAGAAGTGGTGGTCACCCAAGGGCTCGCTGAAGGACAACATCATCGCGCTCAAGGGCGAAGCCGGTTACCAGCCGAGCGTGCTGCGAGGCGGTATCCACTTCCGCACGCCGCTCATGTATCGCGTGCACGTGATGCCGCTCATTACCATTCCGCAGGGCAAGATCGGGTACGTGTTCTCGCGAGACGGAGAGCCGCTCGAGCCGGAGCAAACACTCGCCCGGTTAGTTGACTGCAACTACTTCCAGGACGTTCAGGCGTTCTTCGCCAACGGTGGCCAGCGTGGTCCGCAGCGTGCCATCCTTCGTGAAGGTACCTACGCGTTCAACCTGGCGCAGTTCGTCGTCATCACCGAGACGCGCACGTTCTACCTGCCCATGGGCAGCAAGGAAGAAGACATGACCATCGAGTCGATGGCCACGTACCTGCACAGCCTCGGCGGGTTCGACCCGGTTATCATCCGTGGCGCCGACGACCGCACCGGCATCGTCACGATCCACGACGGTCCTTCGCTGCCGATGGGCGACATCATCGCACCGGCGGTCGGCGACAAGGCCGCAGACCCCAACTATCACAACAACTTCCAGAACCCCGAGAAGTTCCTCGCTGCAGGCGGCTATCGCGGACGCCAGTACCAGGTGCTGACCGAGGGCACGTACTTCATCAACCGCCTCTTCGGCACTGTCGAGGTCATTCCGAAGGTCACGGTCGCCGTCGGTTTTGCCGGCGTCGTCGTGAGCTATATCGGCCCCAAGGGTACCGACACGTCGGGCGAGGAGTACCGTCACGGCGAACTCGTCGCCCCCGGCAACCGCGGTGTCTGGAACGAGGCGCTCCTGCCCGGCAAGTATGCGTTCAACACATACGCCGGCGCGATCGTCATGGTTCCGACCACCAACATCATCCTTAAGTGGGTCCGTGGCGAAGTGGGCGAGCATCACTACGACGAGAACCTGGCCGAGGTGAACCTGATTACCAAGGATGCGTTCGAGCCGCTCCTGCCGCTCTCGGTGGTTATCCACATCGACTACAAGAAGGCGCCGCTCGTTATCCAGCGGTTCGGTGACATCAAGATGCTCGTCAACCAGACCCTCGACCCGATGGTCTCGGCGTACTTCAAGAACATCGGCCAGACCAAGACCATCATCGAGCTCATCCAGCAGCGTTCCGACATCCAGAAGAACTCGTCGGTCGAGATGCAGGAGAAGTTCGCTCACTACAACCTGGAGCTCGAAGAGGTTCTCATCGGTACGCCGCACTCGATGGTCGGCGACGACAAGATTGAGACGATCCTCATGCAGCTGCGCGATCGCCAGATCGCCTACGAGAAGCTGGAGACCTTCGAGAAGCAGCGCATCGCTGCCGACAAGGAACGCGAGCTCAAAGAGGCGCAGTCGATCGCCGAGCAGCAGACCGCGCTCACGCAGTCACAGATCAACATCCAAGTGCAGGAGAACCAGGCCCGCGCCGATCTGCAGCGTGCCGTGCAGGACGCCGAGCGCGTCCGGACGCTCGCGAAGGCCGATGCGGACCGCGTGAAGACGCTTGCCGCCGGTGACGCCGAGAAGGTCAAGCTCATGGCCGGCGCCGACGCCCAGAAGGTCGAGCTCATGGCTCAGGCCGACGCCACCCGCGTGAAGAAGATCGGTGAGGCCGACGCCCTGCGCGTCAAGCTCATTGCCTCGGCTGATGCCGAGAAGGAAGCGAAGGTCGGTATCGGTAAGGCTATCGCCATCGACGAGCAGGTCAAGGCGTATGGTGGCCCGCAGCTGCAGCTTATGCAGGACGTCATGACGAAGCTCGCCACGGCAATCGAGACGTCGAAGGTGCCGATCGTCCCGAGCACCGTGGTGAACATGGGCGGTGGCGGTGGCGAAGCCGGCAGCGGCGACAGTGGTGCGAACATGAACGCGTTCGGGCTGCTCATGTCGCTCATGGCGACCGACAAGCTCGGCGATTTCACCGCGGCGGCCGAACGACTGGCCGATCCGGCGCAGGCCGAGATGGTCGCAGCCATGAAGCAGCAGCTTCGCGACCAGGCCGTGGCCGCAGCCGCGGAGGACAAGCCCGCAGCGAAGAAGAAGGAGCTGGACGCCGAGGTGTAGCGTTCAAGCGGATCGCAGCTACCGAGAGGCCCCGCATCAGCGGGGCCTCTTCGCGTCTACGGCTGCGGCTGCGGGAAGTGCCGGATGAAGCGCTTCGGCTTCGCACCGCCGACAGGCGAGGTGGTCTCAAGCGGCATGACGGCCACTGCCACCGGTCCCAGCCCGAGCTCTGCCAGCCGGTCCCGGAAGGCGTCTCGCACCGCCGTCTCGATGGCCGGGCGGTCCGCCCCCTCGGCGAGCTTGAGCGCGATCGTCATCGAGCCCGGCGCCTCCTGCTCAACGCGGTACTCGGCTATCGCGCCGCTCGCTGCGATGATCCAGCGGCAGGCGAGGTCGGGGAAGAGCGGCTTGAGTTGCTCGCCGCCTGGCACCCACAAGATGTCGTCCCGGCGCCCGATGACCTTCCCGATCGTGCGAAACGCGCTCCCGCAGGGACACGGCTCGCCAAGCGTGATGACGTCGCCCATACGGTAGCGGATGAGCGGTTGCGCGCGGTTGTAGAGGTTCGTCACGAGCATCTCGTGGCACGGGACGCCCGGCTCGGTGACCGGCGCGCCGTCGGCATCGAGCAGCTCGACGTAGACGAGATCCTCGTTGATGTGTAGGTTCCCGTGCGAGCACGTGCAGCCGATCGCACCCTCGCTCGCCTGGTATATCTGGATGAGCGGCACCCCGAAGGCCGAGCGGATCTCCTCGGCCACGTGGTCGTCGAGGACTTCGGCGTACGAGACGAGCAAACGCACGCGCGGCAGTTCGGCCGAGAGGGGAGCGAGCAGCCGTAGCACCGAGGGCGGCGCCATGAGGATGTTCGCGCGCTTCTCGGTGGCGCGGCGGATGACCTCGGCGGGGTCGGTCATCGTTGGCACGTACGTGATGCTCACGATTGGCGACGCGATGTCGGCAAAGCCCTGGCTGAAGACCCGCAGCATGAACATGATCCGCCACGGCAGGAGTGAGAGCGGCAGGCCAGAGCGCGCGGCGAAGACCGACGGGAGCCGCTCCGTGACGTGTCGGTCGGTGAGCACGAGCCCGCGCCCGCCCGAGGTGCCCGAGGAGAGCCCGACGACCCACCGACCATCGAAGTAACCGCTGAAGTCGCCCGAACGCTCCTGCCCGAGCGCGAACGCCATGAGCTCGTCGGAGCACAGTCCGGCGGTGTTGAGGTCGTCGAAGCGCTCCATCATGAGCTGCTTGTCGATGGTCGGCAGCCTCGCAAAGTCGTCGAGGTCGTACCCGTCGTAGAGCTCGCGGTAGAGCGGGCTGTTCGCGACTGCGAAGCGCACGAGTGCTTGCAGCTCAGCCCGCTGGTACGCCGCGACGCGCTTCGCTGGCCACCGCGCGTGTCGTCGAAGGTCGGCGAAGTCCCGGATGTCGCGCAGCAGGCCCATGCCTACGCGCCCGACGACGCTTCGAGCGGATCCGCCTTCGTCGACGGCTTGCCGAGGGCGCCCATCACGCGGACGAGGAGGCGCTCGGCGGAGAAGCGGTAGTTCGAGCGCTCCCAGAGGGCGAGCACGCCCGCCCACGCCGCCACATAGAGAGCGCCGAACAGGAGCGCGGCGGGCATCGTGGCGTTCCAGCCGGGCACGGCGGCATCGAGCCCGCGCGAGATGAGCGCCGAGATGGGCGTCTCGATGAGGAACACGCTCAGGCCCGCGACGCCGAAGCGCCGGACGATGCGGGTGACGGGGCCGCTCGGCTTCTCGGCCGGGCGTCGGTCGCGCAGGCGCATCGCGAGCAGGAGCAGCAGCGTGAAGAGCCCCACCTGGACGACCATGATGAAGAACCACATGGGGTCGACCGCCCGCTCGAGCATCGTGTCAGGCAGCGTGACGTAGCCGATGACACCCGCCACGAGCCACACGACCCCAAACGCCGTCGCCCACGGCCACGTGCGTTTCCAGCCGTCAGGCCGCGCGATGCTCACACCGAGCGCCGAGCCGATGAGCGTGAATCCCCAGAACGGCAGGATCGGGTTGTTCTTGTTCGCGAGGTACACAAGCGGCAGCGCCGTGCCGAAGTCCCGCTCGGCGATAGCACGCTCCACGATCGGGTAGAGGCCGATGCGCGCCCACGACGCGAGCACGATCGCGCTGCCGAGCGCGGCCAGCCCTGCGACCGCGAGGCCGCGACGCTCCTTCGGGATGCGCGCAACGAGCGCGACGGCGAACGGCGCCGTCAGCGCGATGCCGAAGGCGATCATGGTGAGCGAGTCGACGTAGAGGAGCCGCTGGAGGCTTGGTGCAAGCACCTTGCCCGTCGTGATGAAGCCCGCGAGCATGCTGTAGTCGTGATTGCCGGCAACTCGGTCGAGCAGCGCGGGACCGAGGAAGAGGAAATACACGTACGACGTCACGAGCATGATGAGCGCCGAGATGAGCGACCAGCGCAGGACCTGACCGGGTGCGAGACCGTCCTCAAGTCGCTCCACAGTTCGCACTGCGTGCGCGGCCCCGGAGACCATCGCGAAGAGTCCGGCCCACATGAGCAGGAAGCCGATGGCCGTCACGATCGCCGGGGGATTCGCGAAGTCGATCTTGAGCAGGTTCGCGTAGTGGTAGAGGGCCGTGTGAAGGAAGACGACACCCATGACGCCCACTCCACGCACGACATCGAGCGATTCGAGTCTCCGGTGCTGCACGTCTTCGCCCCTCTTCCCGATGGCGTGCGGCGCCGCGGCCGCCATTGGTAGATTGTACCGTTCGCGCCGCCAGCGTGGGGTATGATGAGCGCTCCCGAGTAGCCGTTCGGCTCACGTTTCCTGCCCGAGGGCAGGGAATCCACGCATCGCGTCGAAGCAAAGACGAGTAGTCACTTTCGTTCGCACGGCGGAACTGCGTGCGGCCTGTTACCAGTAAAGGAACGTCTCATGCTCTCAGAGCGAGCTATCACCACCGCCTTGCGGGTTCTCAATAAGCGTTACCTGCACACCGCGCCCGTCGACCTTCAGCGCCTGCCTGCGCCGCTGGCGGGGCACACCTACACGCTCTATGCGCACGTGCCGTTCTGCGAACGCCTGTGTCCGTACTGTTCCTTCAATCGGTTCCTCTACCAGGAGCAGCGCGCACGCAGCTATTTCAAGTCACTTCGCCGCGAGATGCACATGGTCGCGGACCTGGGCTATGACTTCACGTCGCTCTACATCGGCGGCGGAACGCCCACCATTCTCGTGGACGAACTTGCGCAAACGATTGATCTTGCGCGTTCGCTCTTCCCCGGGATCAAGGAAGTCTCCGCAGAGACCAGCCCGAACCACATCAGCGACGAGATGATCTCGGTGCTCAAGAACCGCGTGCAGCGTCTCTCGGTGGGTGTCCAGAGTTTCGATGACATGCTGCTCCAGCAGATGGCGCGGTACGACAAGTACGGTTGCGGCGAAGAGGTCTTCGCGTCCGTGCAGTCGGCCGCCGGGAAGTTCCACTCTCTCAACGTGGATATGATCTTCAACTTCCCGAGCCAGACGCGCGAGATGCTTGAGCACGACATCGCGATGGTGCGCAAGACAGGCGCGAACCAGACGACGTTCTACCCGATCATGGCGTCGCCGAAAATGCGCGGTGAGCTGGCGCGCACGATCGGTCACATCGATTACCAGCGCGAGGTCGAGTACTACCGCGCGATCTGCGACGGTCTCGCGCCCGAGTTCGAGTCCTCCTCGGCATGGACCTTCTCGCAGGAGAAGGGTTCGATGATCGACGAGTACATCGTGGATACCGAGGAGTACCTGGGCATCGGGTCGGGGGCGCTGTCGTTCCTGGACGGCCGCATCTACCACAACACGTTCTCGCTCAAGGAGTACGAACGCCGCATCGCGGAGGGCCGAATGTCCGTCGCGAAAGCCGGTCTGCCGTACAACCGCACCGCCCGGATGCGCTATCGATTCGTGACCGACCTGTTCGGTCTGCGCCTCGACAAGGAGCGTTTCCGCGCGGACTTCGGCGTGCCGGTTGAAGTCGGACTGGCTCTTGAGATGACGTTCATGCGAATGGCGGGCGGAATCGCCGGCGATGACGGCCGGTACGTCACGATCAACGCCAAGGGCCGTTACCTGTTGCTCGTGATGATGCGCGAGACGCTTGCAAGTTCGAACGACATCCGCGATCACGAACGCACGCTTCTGCCAGCCGACGAGAAGATGCTACTGTTCGATAACCAGCACCCGTGCGAGGCGTCGGTCAACGCCGATGAGTGTCTCGCCGCGAGCTAAATTGTCGGGCAGGCACCGGTACCCGGAACCCGGAATCCAGGGGCGATGCTTCACGTGAGTGACGGAGATACATCGACACTAGCGGCGCGCGCGCAACGCATGCCGTCGGTCGCTGCGTACGTAGCGCTCACGAAGCCGAAGCAGACGGCCCTGTTGCTTGCGACAGGGGTCGGTTCGTACGCTCTCACGGCGTCGCCATACATGTCCTGGGCGCGATTCGGCGCGGGTATGGCCGCCCTCACCCTCGCAGTATCGGGGTGCACGGTACTCAACATGGTGCTTGACCGCGACATCGACGCGATGATGGGGCGCACGTCCGCGCGGCCGCTGCCCGGCGGCGACATAGACGTCAGAGTCGCCACCGTGTTCGGAATGGCGATGTCTGTGGCAGGCGTCGGTATCGCTGCGCTGCTTTCGCCGCTGTTCTGGGCTGTCGTTGGCTGCGGCTTCTTCTTCGATCTCATCATCTACACGATGTGGCTCAAACGCCGCACACCCCTGTCGATCCTCTTCGGAGGAATCTCCGGCGGGATGCCGGCGCTTGCGGGGCGCGTGCTCGTGCTCGGCCACATCGACGCCGTGGGATTACTCCTGGCTGCCGGCGTCGTCCTGTGGATCCCGTCACACATTCTCACGCTCTCGACCCGCTACGCCGGTGAGTACGACGGGGCCGGCGTCCCTGTGTGGCCGGTTGTCTTCGGATCGATGGCGACCAGGCGGGTCATCGCCGGCGCAACGATTCTCGCGGCAGTCGTTCTGACGACTGCCGGCGTCCTCGAGCACATCGCCCCGGTCGCTCTCGCGGGGCTCGTCGTGCTGGGCGTTGGCGTGAGCGGCCTTGGAATCGCGGCCCTCGGCTGGCCGTCGGAGAGCCGCAACTGGCTTCTTTTCAAGGCTGCCTCGGTGTACATGCTGGGCGCGTTCGCGTGTCTGACGCTTGGCGCTATCCTCTAGCGTGCGACCGCTCGTCACGTGCAGTCTGCTCAACCCAACCCTCGCAGGCGTATCATCGCAGTGTACGGTTATCCGCGAGAGGACCTGCACACATGCCAGACGTCAATGAACCTCTTGAATTCGGCGGTAACTTCTCGGCCGAACACGCGCTTCGCATGCTCGATTTCTACACCAAGACGCTCGTGTCCATGGGCTACACCGCTCGGGCGTACCCCGAACTCGAAAAGCGTCTCGGGGGGAGCAGGTTCGATACGCCGAAGTTCGAGACGCTGTGTCACGCGCTTTGGATGTGTGACCGAACCCGGGAATTCATCCGCGCGTGCCGGTTCGCGAAGGCGTACCGCTGGATTGGGATGGTCCAGGGCGTCCTATTCATGAACGGCGTGTTCAGCCTGGCGGAGTGCAAAGACCACAACCGTTTTGAGATCCCTGATTCGGTTCCCTATCGCGGCCGGGAGTAGTCCCGGAGCTTCTCGGGAATGAGGGGACAACGGGCGGACCGAGGAGCCTCGTATGGATGGGTTTTCGCCAATCAACGGGAAGTGCCGGTTCTGGCGCGAGTCGGCCGAGGTGGACGACCAGTACAACACGACCATCAAGAAAGAAGACAAGCGCGTCAGATGCACGTGCTTTGTCGAAGGCGACATGTGGGTCACCCCCGCAAAGGACACACCCGCCGACTGCCCCAAGCGCTACCACTGCCGCTACTACATCAAGACCGGGTGACAAGGTCCCGGAACCGAATGCGAAAAACAACGGCCCCCGGAAATCCCGGAGGCCGTTGTCGGAAGCCAAGCTGACTGATCCGTTGCAGGTGGTTCGTGGGTGTCGCTTGGCGAATTCCGCAGTCTACGATCCGTACGATCCAGTCATCTTGACCTGGTAGCCCATACCGCTACAGCCCGGGCACGGGCGATGCTGTGCAGCTCCGGTACTTGCCGTCACTCTGACGACCTTGTTGCCCTTGCAGACCGGGCAGGTCTCTTTCCTGACCATCTCGCACCTCCAATGAGAGGAACACGAGAAACATAAAGCAACCTTGGGGCCAGGATAGTATAGGTTAAGGCAAGTTCACAAACAATTGCCGATGAACGGCGTTTGAGCTGCGACAAACGGTGTCAAATCACAGAAGTTCGTGCTTGGACCGACGAGCGGGCGGCTACATCGACTCTTTGGCCGTCTCCTCAAGAGCGTTGTCAATCTGACGCCTGAGTGCGGGAGGCAGGCCGGGAATCTCGATGTCGAGGAACCCGCGCGTGATCATCGATACGGCCTCGTCCTTTGGCACCCCTCGGCTCATGAGGTAGTAGATCTCCTCGGCTGCGATCGGGGAGATAGCCGCTTCGTGCGACAGCTCGGCTCCCGGCGCGCCCTCGCTTGCCAGGTCCGGAATCGCCCACTGCGTGGACGTTTCGGATTGCACGATACCGCGGCAGTCGAGGTGCGCCTTGCAGTCGTTGTTGCGCCCGATCAGACGTCCGCGGCTGTAGACGGTCGACGTGTCGCGCGAGACCGTGCGGGCGATCGCCTCCGAGCGAGTGCCGGTGCCGTTGAGTTGCGTCTCCGACCCGATGTCGATAAGCGAGCCGTCGATGCCGTTCACGATCGAGTTGAAGACCGCGACGGAGCGGTCGCCCTCAAGCACGCAGACCGGGAACGTCTGGAGCGATTTCACCGGCTTGAGCATCACGTAGTTGTTGATGTAGGTGCCGTCCTCTTCCACCACAATGCCGGTGCGCGGGCGCACGTCGAAGTCTTCGGCCCAGTTGTGGATCATCGTGAAGGTGAGCTTCGCGCCTTTACCCACGTAGAACTCGGAAATGCCGGCATGGAGGCCTTCGCGAACCTTGGGATGAATCGTGCAGCCGGTGATGACGTTCGCTTCGGAGCCTTCCTCCATGATGATCACATTGTGCACGTTCTGCGTAATGTTGTTCTCGCTCACGAACAGGCATGCCTGGATAGGCTTGTCGATCTTCTGGCCGGGAAGCACGCGGATGAAGTAGCCCTCGGTCTCTTGAAGGGCGACGAGCGCGGTGTACTTGTCCTTGTCCGGCGCTACGGCCTTCCAGTAGTAGTGCTCGTACATCAACTCCGGGTAGAGCTCCACGGCTTCCTTGGTGCTCATGATCTCGAGTTTGCCGCCGTACATCTCGGTCACGCGCTCGTAGATGGGGGAGCGGTCGACCTGGAAGTACGTGCCCGAGCGACCCTCCTCCGAGGTGTCGACACCAACGTTGAGCGCGACCTCGCGCATTTGCTTGTCGAGCGACTCGAGCGACTCCACCGAGACCGCGTCTTGCGCAGCATTGAATGCGCTCAGGTCGAGATCCGGCCCGTAGAGCGCCGGTTTGTCCCGGGCCTCCCACGCGCGCTTATGGATATCGGTCTTGCGCGCGGCGACATCGAATCCGTCAGTTATCGCTGGCATATCGCACACTCCACACATTTGTCGTAGCCGTGCTTCCCGATCTCGCCGATGAGGTCGAGCGGGTTGCCCTTACACGCGAGTCGGCCATCGTAGAGCACGTGGCCGATGTCGCCGTTGACGTACTCAAGAATGTGACCGGTGTGCGTCACGATGAGTCCGGAGCGCTTGGACTTGCCGACGCGCTCGGCCTTAAGCAGGCGCTTCATCGCGCCGCCGACGACCGCGATGTTGTCGAGGTCCACGCCGGACTCCGGCTCATCGAAGAGGGTGAGGTCGGGCGCCTGTGCAAGGAGCTGGGCCATCTCGGAGCGCTTCATCTCCCCGCCCGAGAACCCCATGTTCACGTCACGGTCGATCATCTTCTCAAGCGAAAGCTCGCCGATGAGATCGGCGAGGAGCTGGTCGTTCTCGCCGCCACCCGCCGCCACCTCGATGAGCTGGCGAAGGCGGATACCCCGCACGGCCGGCGGGCGCTGGAAGGCGACGCCGATGCCGAGGCGCGCGCGCTCGTCGATCTCGAGTCCGACCAGGTCGGTTCCTTTGAACACGATGCGACCCTGCGTCACCCGGTAGTTGGGTAGTCCGATGATCGTGTTGAGGAGCGTTGTCTTACCCCCGCCGTTCGGTCCCAGAAGCACGTGCGTCTCGCCTTCGGCGATCACGAGGTCGACGCCGCGCAGAATCTCGCGGTCACCGACGCTCACATGCAGGTCCTCGACCGCGAGGAGCGGTGACGTACTTTCGGCCATAGTGCACCCCGATCCGTTCCAGGAGTGGATGATTCATCGTTCAGCGTACTCGATGCAATCTACCCAACTTTGGCCTCCAAGGCCATTGAGCGGTGCGTGGCTGCACGCGAGCGTCCCGGATGCGGTCGCTTTCAGCTACGATTCGCGCTGGAGGTGTGCGTGAACGCAACCGCGTACGATGAGTTCCGGGCCATGGTCCTCGGCCACTATGAAAACGCCGCACGCGATCTGCCGTGGCGCCGTACACGCGACCCGTACGAGATTCTCATCTCCGAAGTCATGTTGCAGCAGACCCAGGTCTCGCGCGTTGTGCCGAAGTACGCGAGCTTCCTGCGGGCTTTTCCCGACGTGCACTCGCTGGCGACCGCCCCGCTCGCCGACGTGCTGGTCGCGTGGTCGGGTCTCGGCTACAACCGCCGCGCGAAGTCCCTCAAGGTGGCAGCCGAGGTAATCGTGACCGAGCACGACAGCCGGGTGCCCGACACGCTTGAAGACCTCATGGCGCTTCCAGGCATCGGTCACGCAACGGCTGCGCAGATTCTCGCATTCGCGTTCGGCGTGGGGGTTCCGTTCATCGAGACGAACATCCGGAGCGTTTACCTGCACGAGTTCTTCGGCGACGCGGACGACGTTCCCGATGCCGCAATCCTGCCGCTCGTGGAGGCCACGCTCGACCGGGACGACCCGCGGACGTGGTTCTACGCGCTCATGGACTACGGGACGCACCTCAAGGCGACGGTCGCCAACCCGTCCCGGCGCAGCGCGCACCACACGCGCCAGTCGCGCTTCGAGGGATCCAACCGTCAGGTGCGCGGTGCGCTGCTTCGGGAGATCACGGCGCGTCCCGGCCAGGATGCGACTGCGCTTGCCGACGCCACCGGCTTCGACGAGGCGCGCGTGGCCACAGCCCTTACCGGACTTGTCGCCGAGGGTTTTCTTGCCGGGGACGACGGGCGTTTCCGAATCGCTTGACCGGGTGTGCACCACACCATCCGCTCGTCAGGATTCATTAAACTGCCAGGTGTTGGAAGCCGATAGAGACAGTAACCCAAAGGGTGCTCCTTACGGGGCACTAGCGCCGAGATCCGCTGTCGCGGGCGCTGGAAAGAATCTGACGACTGCGGATGGAATCCGCCGGACGCCCCTCCGGCGGATTTCTGTCTTCGGGCCGCCTCTACGAGTCCATGCCGAGAAGCGCACGGGCCTCATCGGCGAGTAGCGCGGCGATCTCCGCAGCGGGGCGGTCACTCTCCGTTGCGATGCGGGCGACGTCGTCAAACTCCGCTCGCACGCCGGAGCGCTCGCCGATCTGCCACGTCTTGACGCGTACCCGTCCGAGCGACGTTTCGACCTCCACGACATCTCGCTCTGCGATGTGGCGACGCACGGGAACCACGCGAACGCCGAGCGACCCCGTCTCGCCCATAATCCGGGCTGCGAGCGAGGCGGCAGAATCCGGTGTTGCGAGCACGCTTAGTGCGACAGCCGCGCGCCCCTTCTTCATGACGATGGGCGTCTGCCAGACGTCGAGCGCACCCGCATCGAGGAGCCGCTCCGCCGCGTATGCGAGGTGTTCCGCCGAGAGGTGATCGACGTTGCTTTCGAGTACGACGACATCCTCGGTACCGGGGTCGGCGGCAGCGGGCTGGGGCGCATCGCCGAGGAGGATCCGGGCGATGTTGGGAACGCCGATGTCGCGCGTTCCGGCGCCGGCGCCGCTTGCGCGCACAGTCATCTCGGGCATCGCGCCGTATTCATCGACGAACGCGCGCAGCAGTGCCGCGCCTGTCGGTGTAGTGAGTTCGCTCGCGATGTCGCCGCCGTACGCGGGGACGCCCTCGAGGAGCGCCGCCGTTGCGGGGGCGGGCACCGGCAGCATGCCGTGACTCGTGTTGACCGTGCCGCTTCCAAGCGCGACGTGCGTGCACACGAGCCGCTCGATGCCGAGCGCATTGAGCCCGGCCGCGACACCGACGATATCAACGATCGTGTCGGCCGCACCGACCTCGTGGAAGTGCACGTCGCCGACCGCGCAGCCGTGCACGCGCGCCTCGGCTTCCGCGAGCAAGGTGAATGCGCGCAGGGCGCCGTCGCGCACGGGCGCGTCGAGCGCAGCACTCTCCAGGAGCGCGCGGATGTCGGACCAGTGGCGGAGTCGCGCGTCGGGTTCATCGGCGACTGCGATACCGATCGCGGCCATACCACTGGAGCGCACCTCGCGCACGGTGACCGCGTCCTCGAAGCCAAGCGGCGCGAGCGACTCGCGGAGCGCTTCAGCAGAGAATCCCGCACCAATGAGCGCGCCGAGGAACTTGTCTCCGGAGATGCCGGTGGAGCAGTCGAGATACGCGATCATCGGATCGCGTCGGCGGCAGCTGCCGCCTGGTTGATGCGGCTTGCCAGCGCCGCAGCACCGAAGCCGTTGTCGATGTTCACGACGCCGATGCCAGACGCGCACGAGTTGAGCATGGTGAGGAGTGCGGCGATGCCGCCGAAGCTCGCTCCGTAGCCGATAGACGTGGGAACCGCCACGACCGGGCATGACACGAGTCCTGCCACGAGGGAGGGGAGAGCCCCCTCCATCCCGGCGACCGCGATGATCACGTTTGCTTCGCGAAGGACGTCTTGGTGGGCCAGCAACCGGTGCAGCCCCGCCACGCCGACGTCGTACACGCGGCTCACACGGTTTCCCATGACTTCGGCCGACACGGCAGCCTCCTCGGCGACCGGCTGGTCGGCGGTGCCGCCCGACGCGACCACGATGTGTCCGTGCTGCGGCCGGGGGTCGCGCCGGTCAACCACGATGAGGCGCGACTCCTCGAAGTACCGCGCATCGAGTGCCACCTGACCCACCGACTGGAAGTGCGACGCCGAAGCTCGCGTGCCGAGGAAGATGTCCCCGTGTTCGAGAAGTTCTCGGGCGATCGACCGCACCTGGGAGGGTGACTTGCCCTGGCAGAAGACGACCTCAGGGAAGCCGCAGCGCATCTCTCGGTGGTGGTCGACCTTTGCATGGCCGAGATCTGCGAACGGGAGCGTCTCAAGCTTCCCGAAGGCGTCTGCGGGAGTTGTCTCGCCGGAGGCTACGGCTTCGAGGAGGGAGCGGATCGCGTCGGGTTCCATCAAGTCTCCTGAACGAAGATGCTGTTTTCGTTGGCAGTCGGGTTGGGCGACCACCCTAGAGGTTATACTCTTTCCCAAGGTCACCCGCCACAAGGGGGCAGTGGTTGAAGTCTGAAGCGCGAGTGACATCCAGCTCTGGTCTGAGCCTCTATCTGACTGCGCGCATCTCGGGAACCGTGCTCGTTCTCGGGATGTACGTGGTGTGGGCGCGTTTCATAGTGGACTCCAATCTCGGTGTCGTCTACTTCGCGGGTGTGGTGCTCTTTGCGATAGCTACGCTTTTCGCGGTCGCTATGAGCGTCTTCGGGAAGTCGGCAGGCATCCAGCAGGTTCTGCTCACCGTACTTCCTTTCGATCTTGTCGGGCTGGCCTTCCTGGCCAGCGCCGCGCTACCGTTCGAGGATCCGTTCTATGCGTTCTACCTCTGCGCCGGAGCAATCTATGCTGCGATATTCAGGCGTACGAGCGCCTGGGTGTACTCGGGGCTTCTCGCTGTGTCGTACCTGTCAGCACATCTCACGGGCGCACACGCGTCTCTCGGCCCTGTGGCGTACTTCTTCGTGATGATGAAGGCCGTCGCCATCGTCTTGATGGGGTACGCGGTCAGCCGTCTCATGGAGCGGCAGACCGAGCGGCAGGAGTCGCTCAAGGAGCGCAGTATCGAGGTTGCTGAGCTCAACCGGCAGCTCGAGCGAAGCGTTGCCGAGATGCAGGCGATCGCTGAGATCAGCGAGATTATTCACTCCACGCTCGACTTCGACGCCGTGGGGCCGCTCATCATCGACATCCTGCAGAAGGTCATCGACATCCCTGCCGCGTGCATCTTCGTGATCGACAAGGCGAAACAGCAGACGCTCTTCTCGGCAAGCAAGGGACTGCGCAGCGAGGGGGCGTACTCGTACTCGGGGCCGGGCGTGATAGCGGAGGCCGAACTGGCCGACGACGAGCACTTCTCCTGCATGGAGTTGCTCGACCACAACGGCATGCTCGTGGTGTTCTGCGCCGACGCGCGGCATATCGACGCACTCGACACCGACGACCGCACGGTGCTCTCGGCGGTCTCGTCGGAGCTTGTCGTTGCGGTCGAGAACTCGCGGCTCTATAAGCTCACGAAGCGCCTCTCGGTCACTGACGAGCTGACCGACTTGTACAACTACCGGTTCTTGCAGCAGCGCCTCGACGACGAGATCGGCCGGGCGCGTCGCTACGGCAAGACGCTCTCGTTCCTCATGCTCGACGTCGACTCGTTCAAGGCGATCAACGACACGCACGGGCACCTCGTTGGCGACGTTGTGCTCTCGGAGCTTGGCCGCGTGCTCAAGGCCAACGTGCGCGAGGTCGACGTGGTTGCCCGCTACGGCGGCGAGGAGTTCTCCGTTCTGCTGCCCGAGACGGACTCGGCAGGTTCCTTCATCGTGGCCGAGAAGATCCGTGAGGCCGTGTCGCTGCACCGGTTTCCGGATGCGGATGGCGAGCGCACGGTGCGCGTGACGGTGAGCATCGGACTCGCAAGTTTCCCTGCACACGCCGACGACAAGGAAACGTTGCTCAAGGCGGCAGACGATGCCGTCTACCAGGCGAAGACGCTCGGCAAGGACCGCGTACGAGCACCACGGATCAGAATGACGAGACTGGGTAGGCCGACCGTGCCCGCCAAGCCCGAAGAGGAGACCTCATGACGCGTTGCGCATTCCTCGGTCCGGCAGGCACGTTCTCCGAGGAGGCGTTGCTTCGCCTCGGCATTCCCGGCGTGGAGCCGGTTGAGTGCACGACGATCGGCGAGGTGTTCGAGGCCGTCGACCGGGGACGGGCCGATATCGGCGTCGCCCCCATCGAGAACTCGATCGAAGGCTCGGTGCCGGCAACGATGGACGGACTCGTGTTCGACACGCAGCTCGAGATTCAGTCCGAGTTGGTGCTCGACATCCACTTCTCGCTGCTGGCCGCCCCGGGTACGGCAATGGCCGACATAACCTCGGTGGTCGCGCACCCGCAGGCGAGCGGTCAGTGCCGCCGCTGGCTTGAGCGCAACCTGCCGGGCCGCCCGATCGTCGCCGCGAACTCGAATGCCGAGGCAGTGCAAACGGCGGTGGCGTCGCCGGGCGTAGCCGCGCTAGGCACCGCGCATGCCGCCGAGCTCTACGGCGCCGAGACACTGCACGCGGGCGTCGAGGACTACGCGGGCAACCAGACTCGCTTCGTGGTGATCGGGCGCGGCATTCGCGAGCGCACCGGCCGAGACAAGACCTCGCTTGCACTGTTCATGAAGAAGGATCGGCCGGGCGCCCTACTGATGATCCTCTCGGAGTTCGCCTACGGCGACATCAACCTCACCAAGATCCAGTCGCGTCCCACCAAGCGGCAGCTTGGCGACTACATGTTCTTCATCGACTGTGAGGGACACATTGAGGACGCCCACGTGCGGCTCGCGCTTGACTGCCTGCGCCTCAAGCTTCGCGAGGTCAAGGTGCTCGGAAGCTACCCGAAAGCGTAGCGGCGCGCGTACGGCGCGGCGCCGGGTGCGACGACCGCGACTGGTCAGCCTACTCGCCGAGGAGCAGCACCTGCTCGCCGAGGCCGACTTCGCGCGCGATTCCCGCGAGGATGCGGTCGGCAGTTACAAGCGTGTGGCCGGTGTGGATGGCCGCCGCCACGTAGTAGCAGTCGTAGATCGAGTGATTGAACTTGAGCGCGATGGCGAGCGCGTCGGCGGTGAGGTCGGCGAGGGGGAGCGGCTGCAGCGACAACTCGTCGAGAAGCTCCAACGCGTCGAGAGCAGCCTCTCCCGTCAGCATGCCGCCCCGTGCCCGCTTCCAGACAGCGTTCCCGCACTCGGCGAACACGAGTTCCGGTGCGACGACATCCTGAGAGTCCTCGAGCAGTCGTATCGCCGCAGCCGAGTCGGCTTCCTCGAACAGGTACTTCACCACAACGGATGCGTCGGCGACGATACCCCTCATCGCGAGTCCCGGTCCTCACGGATGAGGTCGGTGCTGTCATCGGTGATGTTCCACTCCCTGGACTTGGCGCGGAACTCGTCGGCCTTCGCGAGCCACTCTTCCCAGGTGGGCTTCACGGCGGCGTGCAGGATCGAGGTGAGCTCCACCTGAAGCGAGTGGTTCTTGGCTGCGGCGCGCTCCTTGAGCTTGGCAACGAGGTCCTCCGAGACGTTGCGGATGAGCAAATCAGGCATGGCATGCCTCCTCGGGAGTGAGTGATAGCACTATGATAGCACTCACCAAGACGCAGTCACATCGTAGCGACCGGCGCTATCCGAATCCTTGCCACGACCTAACCCGCCGAGTTGAGGCATACTTGCTGCTGATGCAAGCGAAAGGAATTCACCATGCTGAAGGAGTTCAAGGAGTTCGCGCTTAAGGGCAACGCGATCGACCTCGCCGTTGGTGTCGTCATCGGCGCTGCGTTCACGGCAATCGTGAACTCGCTCGTTAAGGACGTCATCATGCCGCCGATCGGGCTGCTGCTTGGCCGGGTCGACTTCATCAACCGGTTTGCGGTGCTCCAGGGCGGCAAGACGCCTGG
>JBBQIR010000029.1:0-25954 GCA_038325105.1 Coriobacteriia bacterium | reverse complement strand
GTTGCCGAAGTCGGTCAAGGAGATGCATCTCGTGACCCGGGGCGGCAAGGTACTGCAAGCTCGGGTCTCAACCTCGCGTATGCGGGATATCGACGGGCGCATTCTGGGCGCTGTTGTCACCGTCGAGGATGTTTCCGAGGTGAAGGCGTTGACTGACCAGCTCATCCGGGCCGACCGGCTTGCCGCCATGGGCGAACTCACGGCTGGCGTGGCGCACGAAGTGCGGAACCCCCTCGGAATCATCCGGGCGTCGGTTCAGCTTGTGGAGGAGTCCGGTAACAACTGGCCGCGTGCCCTTGAGGCCACGAACGTCATCAAGCAGGAGATCGACCGGCTCGACCGGGTCATCAAGGCGCTGCTCGACTTCGGGCGGCCCTCTAAGCCGCATCTGTTCGTTACGGATATTGGCGAAGTCATCGAGGACGTGGTGCTCTTCACCCGGCGCTTCGCCGGACAGTCGAACGTGACGATATCCGCCCTCAACGTCGAGGGGCTTCCGCAGGTGATGGCTGACCCCGACCAACTCAAACAAGTGTTCGTGAACCTCGTCTCAAATGCCGTCCAGGCGATGGATCGCGATGGCGGATCCATCGAGGTCCGGGGTTCTGTGGATGAGGGGTTCGTGTCGGTCGCTGTGAAAGACACCGGACCCGGCATCACGCCCGGGGACTTGAAGAAGGTGTTCGACCCGTTCTACTCGACGCGGGATGAGGGGACGGGTCTGGGGCTTACGATCGTCCACCGCATCCTGGATGAGCACGACGGTCACATCGGAGTCGTCAGCGACTCCGGAACGGGAACAACCTTCACCGTGTCACTGCCGATCAAAGACCGTACCGAGGAGGCCTGATGAAACGCCGCGTTCTCATCACAGACGACGAGAAGAACATGCGCTGGGTCCTCGGGCAGGCGCTCTCCGCCGAGGGCTACGAGGTGATTGAAGCCGCCGATGGCAAGGAGGCGCTTGCTGCAGTGGCCGAGCAGGCGCCTGATCTCATGGTGCTCGACCACAAGATGCCCGCGCCCGACGGCATGGAGGTGCTCAAACGTCTCCGATCGAAGGGCAACACCTTCCCGATCATCATGTTGACCGCTCACGGGAACGTCGCCACTGCCGTGGCGGCAATGAAGGCGGGCGCGAGCGAGTACCTCACGAAGCCGTTCGACCTCGAAGAACTCAAGATCAGCATCGAGAAGGCGCTCAAGGTGAGCGAGCTCGCCGCCGAGGTCGCGCGGCTCAGAGAAGAACTGGATCGCGACTACGACGTGGAAGGCATCGTTGCCGCAGATCCTGCCATGCTCGCGGTACTCGAGACAATCGGCCTCGTGGCTCCTAGGAGTGCGACCGTCATCCTGTACGGCGAGTCCGGTACCGGCAAGGAGCTTGCTGCTCGCGCTCTCCACAAGATGTCCTCGCGGTCGGCGAGACCCTTCGTGTCGGTGAGTGCCGGTGCGTTGCCCGAAACGCTTCTTGAGAGCGAACTCTTCGGGTACGAGAAGGGCGCATTCACCGGCGCGATGCAAGCGAAGCCGGGACGGTTCGAACTTGCGAACGGTGGCACGATATTCCTGGACGAGATTGGCGATATCAGCCTTGCGGTGCAGGTCAAACTCCTCAGGGTTCTGCAGGAGCGGACATTCGAGCGTCTGGGCGGCACCCGGACCATCGAGGTCGACGTCCGTGTCATCGCGGCGACCAACCGGGACCTTCAGCAACTCATCGCCGACGGGGCCTTTCGAGAGGATCTCTATTACCGGTTGAACGTCGTGCCAATCACCCTGCCGCCTCTCCGCCAGCGGCCAAGTGAGATTCCGCTACTGGTCGCTCACTTCCTTGAGAAGCAGAGTGCAGGTAGCAAGCACATCTCATCGGAGGCGATGAACCTGCTCATGGAGTATCAATGGCCGGGCAACGTACGCGAACTGGAGAACACGATCGAGCGCATCGCGATTCTCGCCCGCAGCGACGAAATCGGCATTGACGACCTTCCCGCCGAGGTTCGCTCGGGCGTGTCGTCATGCGGGCCGGGTGAGCGCTGCTTCTTGCTTCCGGAAGGCGGGGTCGACCTCGAGGAGGTGGAACTCGACTTCGTGCGCCAGGGGCTCGACCGGGCCGGGGGCAACGTCCCCAAGGCGGCGAAACTGCTCGGGCTCACCACAAAGACACTTGAAGCGCGGATGGCCAGGTACGGACTGTGAATTCCCGGAAGTCCCGTTGCGTTTCTTGGCACATGGATTGCAACTAACACCGAATCGTTTGCACTCGGCGCGAGGGTAGGGGCATGGAGCGGACACGCACCAGGGGATTGATCCTGGCGGCAGTGGTGGCAGTAGTCATCATTGTGGCTGTCGTCGCGTTGGTTCTCCTCGTTAACGCCGGTTCCGGGTTCGCGGGATGTACGAGTGCCATGGAGTTTGGCTGGGTTGCACCGCTCATCGCGGCATCCATTATCGGCGGGCTGGCCTGGGTTCTCCTCAGTCAGGAGCACAGTGCGGGAGACGACGACGCGCAGGTCCCCGTCGCTGAGTGTCCCGAATGTGGTCGCACTGTCATGGGTGCATGGCGGATGTGCCCGTATTGCGGCGAAGTGCTCGACCCTCGCTACTCGCGGCGCTAGTCGCCGTTTCCCTGTAGAGGCGTTTTTTGAGCAAAGGAGTGTCACTGATGGCTGAGATGGTCACTGCCAGGTTCATCACAACAGGTATGCACTGCCCGTCGTGTTCTATGCTCATTCAGATGACACTGGAGGATCTCGACGGTGTGGTGTCAGCCCGGGCCGACCATGCCGCGGGCACCACTGAAGTCGTCTATGACCCCTCGCGCACGACGCCCGAAGGCATCGTGGCCGAAATCACCAAGGCAGGCTACGGCGCTGAGGTCGTGGATTGAGGTCGTACGGACCTGTCTGATTGTGCGAATGGACTAGCAATACCCCTTGGGGTATAGTAGGCGCGTTGGGACATGAGGCTGCCGACGGCGGCCTCTGTCGTTTCCCCAGACTGTTCGAAAGGTGGTGGGTTTCCCGTGTCGGGTGCGGACATCGGCTATTTTGGAGCCTTCATTGGTGGTGTGCTCTCGTTCCTGGCACCGTGCGTCCTGCCGCTCATCCCCGGGTACCTGTCCTTCATGACGGGCCTGAGCGTTTCCGAGATCAAGTCGGGTGAGTCCGCTCAACGCGGTATCCTTATCCCCAGCATCTTGTTCACCCTCGGGTTCACGGTGGTGTTCGTGCTCATTGGCGCTGCCGCAGGGTTTGCTAGTGGTGCGCTGCGCCCGCTCATGATCCAGTACCAAGAAACGCTCGGTATCATCTCGGGCGTGCTCGTAGCCCTCATCGGTGTACTCCTGCTCGGGATCATCAAGGTGCCGTGGCTCTACGGGGAGGCCCGGTTCGAAATGGCAAACTCCCGTCGGTTCGGGCGCGCTGCCGCGTTTGTGATGGGGCTCGCCTTCGGCTTCGGTTGGACGCCGTGTGTCGGCCCGATTCTGGCCGTCATTCTCGGCATGGCCGCGCAGACGGGCGATGTCGTGCGTTCGGCATCGATGCTGGGAGTCTATTCGCTGGGTCTTGCCACGCCGTTTCTGCTGACCGCGGTGTTCTTCGGTCGACTCACAGGAACACTGAAATGGTTCAACCGGCACTCGCTTGCGATCAGCCGGTTCGCCGGTGGCATCCTCGTGCTCATGGGCGTCCTCATGGCAACGGGGCAGCTGGGGCGCCTTTCGGCGCTCATGATTCAGGCGCTGCCCTTCCTGTCGAAACTCGGCTGACTCGTGCCGCGCGCGTTGCCGCGTCTCGTCTGCTGAACTACGATTAGCCCGATGCCGGGCGAGTTTCAGGCGGTGGGGGATGATTCGGCGCAGGCTACTCAACCAGAGCCTCGCGAACAGGTACACACTGGTGGCGACGCTACTCGTCTTGCTAACGACCGTGCTCCTGGGCTTTGCATCCGCAAGTGGGGTCTATCGCATGGCGCTTCGCGAGGAGTCAGCCAGGCAACGCACGCAGCGCGAGTTCGTGATGAGCGAGGTCGCCGGTCGCCTGCAGACATCCGGCAGGGTTCTGAGGACTCTCACCTCGCGAGATGTGCTGAAGACGGGCAGTGAGACCGATACCCGACGGGCATTAGCGAGCGCCTTCGCCGCCAACGCGGAGTATCTTCGCGGAATCGTGCTCGTCCAAGACGGCGATGTCCTCAGCGAGTACCCTTCAGGCACGGCAGGCGATTCCGACGAGGTGCGCGATCTCAGCACCAGGGCATCGTCAGTCGAGGTGTACGCATGGGTCGAGTCTGCAGATGGCAGGGGCGGGTCTCTGTGGTCGGTGGTCCGGATAGATACCCCCAATGGAGAGGATCGAGTACTCCTCGGTAAGGTACGCACGGCCTTTATCGATACCGCGCTGAAGCAACTCGCGCTCTCCGAGGGACAGCCGACTGTGTTCTTTGCAGATGCGCTTGGACCGATGTTGTTCGCTGCAGGTGACCCGGATGCGTACAGAACCGGGCAGGTTTCGTACACGGCTGCGGAAGACGCGTCCACGTTCGGTTCGGCTGAGATTGCCATCGATGGCTCGGTCCGCTATCGGGGTGTCTATGGCGATCTCGTCGGCCTACCCGGCCTATCCTGGCGGTGCGTGGTCGTGGAACCGATCGAGCTCGTCATGAGAGAAACCTGGCAGGCGCTCCGTCCAGCCATCGTTGTCTGGGGTTTCGTCGCCATCGTGGTGGCGGCTCTCGCCGTGGCCGGGATTGGGTTCCTCGTGCGCCCGCTTCGGCTCCTCGATTCACAGGCGCGTGCCGCAGCCTCGGGGGCGCTCCTCGAGCCACTTAAGGTTACAAGACGTGACGAGCTCGGCCGTTTGATCGAGTCCTTCAACTCGGTCGCCGAGCGGCTCAGGCGGATGCATGACGTCTCACAACTGCTCGCTCGATCTGTGGACCGCGACGACGTGCTGGATGGTATCGTCTCTTCGCTCTCGCAGATGCTCAATGCCCGAGATGTGGATGTCTATCTGAGTGGGGACGATCCGCGCACTGTGCGGCTGGCGCGCTCCACCAGAGCCAGCCAGGACGGGTGCGGTTCTGTGGTCGGGATCGCCGATTCGCCATGGCTCAGCCGCGTGCTTGAGACCCGGGGCGTGGAGCCGTTCGAGGGCAACCCCGACACCGATCAGCTCATGGCGCCGCACGCGTTTCACAACGCCGGTACCTGTGGTGTGGCAGTCGCGTTCGCCAAAGGTGCAGAGGTGCTGGGTGTCGTTGTTGCGGTGTGCGGTTCAGGGAGCACGTTCTCGAGCGCCGAGATGGATATGATGCGGTCGTTTGCCGCCCAGGCATCGGTTGCGCTCGACAACGCACGGCTCTTCGCTGAGGAACACCGATCGCGTCGAGAAGCCGAGGTCCTTCGCAGGACCGCCGAGTTGCTCAACGGGCCCGAAGACCTCCGCGCGGCGTTGCAAGACGTGGCAGCTGTCGAGGCCGAGGCGCTTGGTATGAGTGTGTCGTTCGTTGCGCTGTCGGAGCCCGTGTCATCCGGCGCCATCCCTCCCGACGACGCGGTGTTGGAGTCACTGCTGCTCGAGTTCTGGCATGAGCATCGTTCGCTCGAGGCGGATACGACACCCATTGCGATCGATGCGCACACCGAAACGGGGCTGGTCGCAGTCGTGGAGATGCTCGGCGGCATACGCTTCGTCCTCATAACGCCCCTGTACCGGGGAGTTCATCTTGCGGGGTTGATCGTGCTCGGGGATGTGGAGATGGTATCGCCGCTGAGCCGGTATGGCCTGTCGATTGCCGAGACGATTGGAAAGCAAGTCGGCCTGGCGCTGGAGGTGGCGTACTTGTTCGACCAGGTGCGTAGTCGCGCAGATAACCTCGAGACGATCTTTCGGATATCTCAGGCGGTTAGCTCGTCCTTGCAGAGTAAGGTCGTTCTCAATCGCGTCCTCGATGTGGTTCAGAAGATCTTCTCAGCCGACGCCGTCATGCTCATGACATACGAACGGGACCGGAAGCTGATGGTCGTCCCCATGGCCAGAGGCATTGTACATCCGGAGATGCTCGAAATGACGTTTGCACCCGGGAGTGACATCCCGGGACGGGTGTATCTGACTAAGGAACCGGAGCGCCTCCGGCTGTTGGATGGTGTGGATTCCCGTTTGGCACGAGCAGCGGCGACGCAAGGGCTTGAGTCGGCCATCTTCATTCCGCTCCTGGCTCGCGGACGCTCGATCGGGGTCCTGGCGCTCTTCGGTCGGTCGCCCGATTCATTCTCGCAAGATGATGTGGAGTTGCTGCGCACGTTCGGATCGCAAGCCGCGCTCGCTATTGACACCGCGAACCTCTTCAGCCGAGAACACCACGTTGCGACGGTGCTTCAGGAGAGCATCCTCCCTACCCGCTTGCCGCAGGTCCCGGGCATCGATGCGTCGTGTGTGTATGTCCCGGCAGGGAGTGAGCTTGAGATCGGGGGAGACTACTACGACGTCTTCCGCGCACCCGATGGGCGGCTGGTGCTTGCGATCGGTGATGTCTGTGGTAAGGGCGTTGAGGCGGCCACGAAGACATCGATGATCAAGTATCTGGTTCGCGGCATGATAGCGGCGGGTGCTAATCCCGGGTCAGTGCTGGCCGAACTCAACCGGGCACTGGTTGA
Organism: Coriobacteriia bacterium; assembly: GCA_038325105.1. Classification (GTDB taxonomy): domain Bacteria; phylum Actinomycetota; class Coriobacteriia; order Anaerosomatales; family Anaerosomataceae; genus WSXY01. The sequence continues at coordinate 19,293 of JBBQIR010000029.1, read as the reverse complement.
GTCTGGCGACCCGTCAGACATAGTTACGCTGTGGCTGGGCATGCTCCGAATCAATGACGGCGAACTGTTGTGGTCAAACGGCGGACATCCCCCTGCAATGCTGCTCACTCCTCCTGGGAATATGACAAGGTTGGAGACGACAGGAGCGCTTCTCGGAGCCGTTGCGACAGCCGAATTTGGCGAGTCTCTGGTGACGATGCCCGAAGGAGCGACGCTCCTGATGTACACCGACGGGATCACTGAGGCCCGAACCAAGGGGCGCTTCTTTGGTGAGGGCCGCGTTCGCCGAGCGCTTCGCCAGGGCGGTTCTGCGGCAGCTGTGGCACAGAGGCTGCTTGCCGCCGTCCAGCGGTTCTCGGCTGGAGAACTCCGCGATGATGCTGCGATACTCGTCGTTCGTCGGCCAGTACCCGCAAACGGTGTGGCAGACTCCGTTACGAGCTAGGAGCGGCGGGGAACTCTCTGGGACGACGCGCGAAGGTGACATACGGGAGTTGAAGCACGTGAAGGTAGACATGCACTATCGCGACGAGGCCCGGGCCTGTGTCTTACGAATCGACGGAGAGCTCGATCTTCAGAGTGTCCCCGACGTTCGAAAGAGCATCGAGGCGGCCCTTGAGCGTGGCTGTGTGAACGTGGTTCTGGATCTTTCGCATGTTTCTTACGCCGATAGCTCGACGTTCGCGCTGCTCGTGTGGTTGGATCGCGAACTCGTGCCGCGCGAGGGAAAACTGGTGCTTGCCGGTGCCAGTGGAAACGTGAGCCGGGTGCTCGAACTCTCCGGGCTGGTAGGCGCGGCACCCACGATCGCGGCGTCGCTCGATGTGTCCTCGGCACTTTCGGGGCTCGACCTCGGAGCGCCCATCGCACCGGCGTTGTGGACGAAAACGATGGTCCGTCCGGCATCAGCTGCCTCGCTTGCGGAGATTCGTGCGAGTGTGTGTGTCGTGCTCGAACCACTGAGGATTCCGGAGTCCACCTTGTTTGACATCCGTGTTGCCGTGGGGGAGGCGTTGGCCAATGCTATCCGGCACGGCTCGCCCGACGGTGCGTCGGACAGCATCGAGGTCCAGATCACGGCATACGCCGACCGCGTGTCCATACGGGTGACAGATACTGGAACCGGGTTCGACGGTGCCACATGCCGCAGTGACGACCTCTATGCATCATCTGGTCGCGGTGTCATCTTCATGCGTGCCCTGATGGATACCGTTGAGTTTGCGTCGTGCTCGGATGGCGGCACTGCGGTGACCCTCGTGAAGCACGTTGTGCCGATGGACGTCTGATCGACCGCGATTCGTGCCATCTGCGCGGCCAACGGGTATGCTATGCGGGACGCGTGGAGCATGTCCGCGCGCGGGGGGGCGACCTGAGCCGGACGGAGGGGTCTCCATGGAGTTGTTAGAAGCGCTGCGCGCCAGACACTCAACGCGCGTCTATGATGGCACGCCCGTAGATGCCGATACCGTGAAGCGCCTCGTGGACGCCGCCACTCTTGCGCCTTCCGCCCACAACGGTCAGCCCTGGTACTTTCACGTCGCGATGGGCCTTTCGCGCGTTGAAGTCGGAGAGACCATGGCGCTTACCACCCAGTATCTCCAGGAGTACATGGATATGCTCAGCCCTGAAGAACTCGACATGGCCGCTCGGTTCTATGCGGATCTTGGGAAGGCGCCCATCGTGATTGCCATCTCAGTTCCAGCATCAGTCGGCGCAGGGGAGCGGGCACAACAGTACATTAGCGTTGGTGCCGCGATAGAGAACTTCATGCTTGCGGCGCTCGATGAGGGTCTCGGCTCGTGCAGCATCACTGCACCGACGTGGATCATCGATCGACTTGTCGAGGTCTTCAAGATTCCGGACGGTCGAGAAATAGCCTCGCTGCTCATACTCGGCCACCCCGATGAAACTCCGGTTCACCGGGAGCGTCGTCACGATGTGGTGACATTCCTCGGCGCATGACGCTGCGAGCTGTCTTCTTCGACGTTGGAAACACGCTGGTCTATCCGTACCCCAGCGTGTCCGAGGTTTGCCGGGAGATTCTCACGGATGCAGGTCACACCCGCGACCTTTCTGCGATTGATGAGCTCATGCCGCTCGTCGACGCCTACTACGAGGACCGCTATCGCGCTGATGACACGTTCTGGACGAACGAAGAGGAGACTTCGTCGGTCTGGGTCGGCATGTACTCGCTTCTGTGTCGGCGACTTGGAATCGACGAAGAAGCCGCTGTCTTGGCCCGGCGGGTCTACGACGAGTTCGGCAAGGCCGAGCGGTGGCGCGCGTACGAAGACGTGATCCCGGCTCTGCAGCGCTTGCGAACTCGTGGGATCGCCACAGGCGTCATCTCGAATTGGGACGCACGCCTTGAGGGGATTCTCACCCGGATGGGATTGGCGCAGGAGCTCGACACCGTCGTATCCTCTGCAGACGTGGGTATGCGGAAGCCCGATCCGCGGATCTTCGAACTCGCATGTGATCGTCTCGGTGTTTCGGTCGTTGAGGCGGCGCACGTAGGGGATCACCATTACTCGGACATACTTGGCGCAAGAGCGGCCGGGCTGCAAGCGATTCTTGTCGACCGGCATGCGAAGGACCTGCCGTTGGTGGGGCCGGTGCCGATACATGATTTCACGAGACTCGAGGCGTCTCTCGGGCTGGAGTAAGGAGAGCCGATGGCCATCAAGGATATTCGCGAGTTCATGGCGTTGCTTGAAAGCAAGGGGCAACTGCGGCGTGTCGGCGCGGAACTCGACCCAGTGCTGGAGATCGGTGAGGTGACCGACCGCGTGAGCAAGCTGCACGGCCCGGGTCTGGTGTTCGAGAACCCGATTGATCGCGAGACCGGGCGTGCGTATGCGATGCCGGTCGCGATCAATTTGTTCGGTTCGTACGATCGCATGGCATGGGCGATGGGGGTCGATGCCGACACCGGCACGTGGAAGGACCTCGATGCGGTGGGCAAGCGCATGATGGACATGCTGCCGCTCGACATGCCCGCGTCGATGAAGGGCAAGATCGACGTCCTCATGGGCCTGAAGGATCTCGCAGGCGCGGGAGCCAAGGAGATCAAGAAGGCACCAGTGCAGGAGGTCGTGCTCCGGGGCGATGACGTCGACCTGAGCCTGCTTCCCGTGCTCAAGACGTGGCCCGAAGACGGGGGTAGGTTCATAACCCTCCCGCTCGTGGTGACGGCGAATCTCAAGGGCAAGCTCAACGTCGGCATGTACCGCTTGCAGATCTTCGACAGAAACACGACGGGCATGCACATCCACGAGCACCATGATGGCGCGAAGAACATCCGCGAGCACATCGCGGCAGGGGCAACGCGCGTCCCTGTCTCGGTGGCGATAGGCGCTGATCCGGTGACCATCTTCTCGGCTACGGCACCGGTCCCGCCGATCATCGACGAGTACTTGTTCGCCGGCATTATTCGAGGCGAGCCCGTCGAGGTGGTCAAGTGCGTCACCAACGATCTGCTCGTCCCGGCACACGCCGAGATTGTGCTCGAGGGCTACGTCGAGGCGGGGGAGAGTCGCTGGGAGGGACCGTTCGGCGATCACACCGGCTACTACTCGCTCGCCGATGATTTCCCCGTGTTCCATGTTGAGGCGATCACGATGCGCAAGGACGCTATCTACCCGGCAACGATCGTCGGACGCCCCCCGATGGAGGACTGTTTCCTCGGCAAAGCCACTGAGAGGCTCTTCCTGCCGGTCATCAAGGCGATGATGCCCGAGGTGATCGACTACGACCTGCCGCTTGAGGGCGTGTTCCACAACTGCGCAATCTTCCAGATCAAGAAAGAGTTCGCTGGTCAGGCTTTCCGGGTGATGAACTTCGCGTGGTCTATGGGCCAGATGATGCTGACGAAGTTCGTTATAGTGGTTGACGCCGACGTCGATTGTCACAACTATTCCGAGGTGGCGTGGCGCTGCTTCAACAACGTTGACCCGAGCAGGGACATTCTCATGTCGAAGGGCCCTCTCGATCGGCTCGACCATTCGAGCAACCTGCAATCGTTCGGCTACAAGATGGGCATCGACGCCACGAAACCCGTGGCGAATGAGGGCCATGACCGCAGTTGGCCGGAAGCTCTTGAGATGTCACCCGAGGTCAAAGCTCGCATCGATGAGTTGTGGGGGAGCCTCGGCCTGTGAGCGACGTGACGGTAGCGCGGCCGGGCAAGATCAAGGTTCTTCTGGAGCTCGTCAAGTTCGAACACTCCATTTTTGCGCTGCCGTATGCGTTCATTGGGGCGTTGTACGGGGCCCGGTGGTCAGTCGGGAATCACCCGCCTTCGGGCGCATGGCCGACCTGGTCGGCGCTTCTGTGGATAGCTGTCGCGATGGTAGGTGCGCGTTCGTTCGCGTTCGTCGTGAACCGCGCCGTTGACAAGGAGATCGACGCCCGCAATCCGCGCACGGCCGGTCGCGCGATTCCCGCAGGCCTCCTCAAAGCGTGGGAACTCTGGTTGTTCGCGGCATTCATGCTCGCGGCATACCTGCACGCCGTGTCGCGGCTGGCCCCGATCACCCACTGGCTCTGGCCGATCCCGCTGGCAGCTTTCCTGGTGTATCCCTACACGAAGCGTTTCACGCCCCTGTGCCACTACTGGCTGGGGCTCTGTCTCGGTCTCGCACCGGTTGCGGGCTGGGTGGCTGTCGGCGGCCCTGTAGGCATGTCGGGGCCGTGGATTCTCGGCGGCGCAGTCATGCTGTGGACTGCGGGTTTCGACATCATCTATGCGACTCAAGATATCGACTGCGACATCCGTGACGGTGTTCATTCGATGCCGGCGGACTTCGGCGTATCCGCAGCGCTGCGTCAGACCCGGGCGACACACCTGGCGACGGTTGTGCTCTTGGCTGTCGGCGGCTACCTCATCGGGGCAGGAATCCCTTGGTACGTGGGCGTCAGTGTGGCAGCAGTTCTGCTGTGGTATGAGAACAGTATCGTGAGTGCGAGCGATCTGAGCCGCGTGAACGCGGCGTTCTTCACAGTGAACGGCGCTATTGCGATGATCGTGCTGGTCGGAGCACTTGCAGACCGGTTACTGCTGGTTTAGAAGGGAAGCGCGCGTGAAACACTACGTCGTTGTCATCACGGGAGCGTCGGGCTCTGCATACGGCATGCGTGCCGTTGAGCAACTACTGGTCAGTGGTCATACGGTGTCTCTGGTTGCCACGCCGACCGGTGCCGAGGTAATGGCGTACGAGATGGGCTTCAAGCTGCCCGAGACCGCAGCGAAGGAGACGGTCCTGCGCTTCCTTGAGTTGCCGCCCGATGCGCCGCTGCGGGTCGTCCACGATGACGACCTCTTCGACGCTGTCGCGTCAGGGTCGAGCCCGGTCGATGGTGTGATCGTGATTCCGGCATCAATGGGATTCGTCGGCTCCGTCGCGGGGGGCCTCGCGTCCGATCTGGCGGAACGCGCGGCAGACGTCGCGCTCAAGGAACGCAGACCACTCGTGATTGTGCCGAGAGAGACGCCGCTGAACCTCATCCACCTGCGAAACCTCACCGCACTTGCAGAGGCGGGAGCCATTGTCGTTCCGGCTATGCCCGCGTTCTACCAGCGCCCCGAGACGCTCGATGATCTGGTGAACTTCGTTGTCGGTAAAGCCCTTGACGTACTTGGTGTTGCCCACGAACTCTACCCAAGGTGGCGCGAGTAGGAGTTCCCTTGACGTTCGTGCAGATTCAGGAGCACAATCGTGTCAGTAGCAGGGGTCTTACATCACACCACAGTCGTAGCAGCAGTCGTAGAAGGAGTCAGCCATGACCCTGGCGCAAGCGCATAAGCGCTATCCCCTCGTGCCCCGTGAGATTCTCAGGTGGGCGATTGACAACATCCCGAACCTCGAGGACCTCGAGCGCGGGCTGTATCGTCTCGAACAGGCCAAGCAGATTCAGGTGAAGTACGGCGTCTAGCCCTCTCTGGGCGCCGGGGCACCACCCTCCACCCTGCGTGCGGCCGCGCGAGACGCCTCCCCCTCGACTTGCGCGCCCCCAACCGCACGCGACTACCGAGCGGCATGCCGGTGCACCTCGGTGGGATAGAAACGGCCCGTCCGCATCAAGCGGACGGGCCGTTCTCATGTCTGGAGGCGACGCCCGGATTCGAACCGGGGATAAAGGCTTTGCAGGCCTCTGCCTTGCCACTTGGCGACGTCGCCGTGTCAGGAGCGTTCTCGCGTGCTCCTGCTTTCAAAGCAGAAGGTCGGCCCCGAGGGGCTTTGTCTGAGCCTCGGACCAACCTTCCGGGGTGTGCTATGGAGCGGACGACCGGATTCGAACCGGCGACCCCAACCTTGGCAAGGTTGTGCTCTACCAACTGAGCCACGTCCGCGCGCAAGGGGTAGTCTACCAACGGCACAGCAGGGTGGCAAGGGCGAGTTCAGGATGGCTCAAAATGGGGTCTAGCGTGAATGAGCCATCCTGCTACAATAGGCGTCGCTGTTCGTTGGCAGCTACATACGGGCGCTTAGCTCAGGGGGAGAGCACTTCCTTGACGCGGAAGGGGTCAGAGGTTCAAATCCTCTAGCGCCCACCACTAATTTCAGAGGCCCCGGCGCAAAGCCGGGGCCTCTGTCTATTCGCCTCAGGTGCGGTGGCGGCTATACTGGAACAACCAGCCTGCGATCGAGAGGTAGCAACAGTGAAGACACGATTCCGCAGCATGGCCGGCGTTCTGGCCGCCATCCTCATGATGTCTGTTCCTGTCTCGACAGCGTCCGCCGTTGAATCGTGGCCGACCGGCGGAGTCAGGGTTGCTCTCGATGCGCGTCGTCTCTCTGGTCCGGACAGGTACTCAACCGCAGTTGCTGTTGCGCGCGATGGTTTCCCCGGGTGGACGGACGTCACACACGTTGTCATCGCATCTGGCGAGAGCAGGGCGCTTCCGGATGCAGTTGCCGCAGGTGGTCTCGTGTGGGCGTACGACGCACCGCTGCTCCTCGTTCAGGGGTCCGGCGTCCCTCAGTCAGTGCGCACTGCCCTTGCGGAGATTCGTGCCGCAAACACCACAATGACAGTCACCGTTGTCGGCGGAACCGCCGCCGTGAGCGCTGCATGCGTTGCCCAGGTGAAGTCGATCGTCGGCACAGCGACTGTCGAGCGTCCGTGGACGGGCGGTGACCGCTACTCGACCGCCGCCGGGGTTGCGCTCCGAATGAAGACTGCGGCCGAGGAGAGCGCGCGCACTATGCCTTCGATCGCCCTCGTCGCGAATGGCACCGATGAAGCTGGTTTCTACGACGCGCTTGCACTCTCCGCTGTCTCCGCAAAGACCGGTGCGCCGGTCCTGTTCGTCAGGAAGGCAGCCGTGCCTGCTGCCACCGCGAGCGCGCTGGCCGCGCTCAGCCCTTCCGAAGTGATCGTCGCGGGCAGCACAGCCGTTGTCAGTTCCGCCGTGTACAGTGCACTCCACGGGAGTTCACGCCTGTTCGGTGCCGACCGGTACGCCACGGCGGTCGAAGTTGCGAGGGCGGCCCGCACCCGCACCTGGCTCGATGCTCCGTCGGTAGGCGTAGCCGCCGTTGTGATTGATGCCGTCACGGGCGCGACGGTCGCCGGGCGGTCCGGGGCGCCGATTCTGTTTACTGAGGCTTCGCGGTTGAGCAAGTCGCCCGCGATGTACCTGAGTGGGACCTCGTCGGTGGTTACATCGGCAACCGTGTTCGGAGGCGCTGCGGCGGTGAGCGACGCAACACTCGCACAACTTGAGGGTTCGCCCGCGGTGCCTGTTCTTGTTCAGCCAACGGGTGGGAAACTCGTCGCGAAGCAGGCGTACGTGAAGGTTGTGACCGGAGTCAACACAACTGAGGTCAGTTTGTACGCGGGCAGCACCCTGGTAGGTACGAAGACGGTCGCCTCATTCGGCACGGCCGACTTTGGGAAGCGAGCCATGCCCGAGTCCGGAGTGACCTTCAAAGTGGTCGCCACCAATCCTGATGGCAAGACAGCCACGAAGACAGCTACGTACAAGCGGTTGTCCTACCCGGCTTCCACCTCGATCGTTATCGACAAGTCCGACTTCAAGCTCTACTGGGTGAAGGGCGACGTGTTGATAAAGGCGTATCCCATCGCCACAGGCCGGGCCGGTATGGAGACCCCGCCGGCGATCTGGCGGATCGACGCGAAGTACAAGACCGATCCGGCGGGTGTCTACGGTCCGCGCAAGATGCGGTTGTTCCGCAGGTATGCGTCCGGCAGCGGCTACAAGTACGTCTACACGGCGTACGGGATTCATGGCACGAACCAGCCCTGGGTAATCGGGACAAAGGCGTCGCACGGCTGCATACGGATGTACAACAGCGATGTGCTCGAGCTTTGGCCACAGGTGCCGCTCGGCACAATCGTTCAGACCAGAGAGTAACGGACACCACTACCTTGGGGGGAACGTGGGGACTTTCGCAGAAGACGTCGTGGGGATGCTTGAACCTCTCGTCGGCCATATGGTTGCCGACACGTGCGTGAGAGCGACTGCTTTGTCGCTTGGGAAAAGCAGCGGGGATCTTGTTTCCGAGGATCTGCCGACGCTCACGCAGAACGTGCGGCGCCTGCTGTCACCTGTCGCCCCACGAGAGACGATCGACGCTATTGTCCTGAGAATCGAGGGGGACCTCTGATGGCGGCTGGAAGAACCTACTCGAAGCGCACCTGGGCGGTCCTGATTCTCGGCGTCGTCGCCGCAGTCACGGTTCAGCTCCTGGTAATGGCAGGCGTTGGCGGTGAGTTCGTATCGACAGCGGTCAGCGATATCGGTGGCGTTCTCATCATCGGTACTGCAGCGGTCGTGACCATCCGGACTGCGATGCGATTCGGCAAAGGAGAGCCGCTTCGGCGTCAGTGGCTGGCCATCGGTCTCGGCATCATGCTCTATACGCTGGGCGACGTCGTGTGGACGTACATCGAACTCGTCCAGAGGGCAGAGGTACCGTATCCCGGGCTGCCCGACATCATGTACGTCGCGCTCTATGTGTTCCTGGGATACGGAATCGTGTCCGCAGCCTACGCATATCGGGGACTCGTGAAAATCAAGAGGCCACTTATGGTCTCGGCCTCGGTCACACTGGTGACCGGCGTCGTGCTCTATGTGGTGCTCATTCGCGACATCATCGCGGACTCAAGCGTGGGACTGCTGGAGAAGCTCCTCGGGCTCTACTATCCGGTTGCGGATTTGGCGCTCTTGCTCGGCCCGGCAATCTTCATCGTGCTGGTGGTGGCGCAACTCGGTCGAGGATCGCTCGCCGTACCATGGCGGTTTGTGATGGCAGGCATGGCGATGCTTGCGGTTGCCGACACGGTGTACCAGTGGCTCGAGTGGCAGGGGCTCTATGCCGCCGGAAGCATCGTAGACCTCGGATGGATGCTCGGTTATGTGCTCATCGCCGTCGGAGCGTCGATCATGCGCGATCTCATTCTGCCGGAGCCGTCGGGTCGCACGCCTCGGTAGCCGAGTAGGCATCGCAGGGCAGTGCATCGCTCGGGAGCACGACAAGCGCTGCAGCAGGCAGCACGCGCGCACTGAAGGGCGTGCGTATCGTCAGTAGATCGCCGTCGGACTGCACAGGAAGTGCGGGTTCGGCGCGAATCACAATCTCGCGCGCGGAGTGAATCTCAAGTCCGGGTCGTGCTGTGTGGTCACCGAGGCGATCAAGCAATGCTGCCCAAACCGCAGGAATCAGGCCGGCGACGGAACGTGTGTTCAGAACGACGACCTCGAGGAGCCCGTCTTGCGCGTCGCTGCCGTGAATGACGGACAGGTCGAACTGGATGCGGGCGAGGTTCACGAGCATGACGGCGATGCCCTCCGTGACGACCTGACGACCATCCAGCGTGATGAAGAAGGTCGACACGGTCGGCTGCAGGTTCTGAATCGCGGCGAGCAGGTAGGCGCCCTCTCCAATAATCGGTTTGAGCTCTCGTGCTCGGTCGACGAGATCGGCGTCAAACCCCGCACCGGCCATCATGAGGAATCCGACACCCCCATCGACGTCCAGCTCCCCGATGTCGAGTGCAACCGCAGTGCCTTCAAGAGCGAGGTGGGCAAGTTCTGTCGGATCGACCGGCATGCGCAGGTTGTGCGCGATGAGGTTCGCCGTACCCGCAGGGTATGGCATGACCGGGATACCGGTGCTCCGCAACGCATAGACGATGGACGAGACTGTTCCGTCGCCGCCGGCGGCGACAACCCGGTCATACGTCGGCGCGTCGCGGAGAAGATGCTGCAGGTCTGCACCTTCGCGCAAGAACCGCAGCGTCACCTCGGCGCCGTGTTCGCCCAGCACGCGCACGAAGTCGTAGAGTCCGGAGTCGCCAAGTCCCGAACGGAGATTCGCGATCATCAAGATGTTCATAGGGGCACTCACGCCTCCTGAAGGCAGCACGATGGGATACACTCATCACCTGGGATTCTACGCGAAACCGCTCGTTTGAGGGCAGTAAGGGAGACTCTGTGTACGTTCGTGATGATGCGGCGCTGCGGGCACTCGTCGAGAGGATGCGGGGAGCGGATGCCATCGCGATCGACACCGAGTTCATGCGCGAGAAGACGTATTTCGCTCGCCTGTGCCTCATTCAGGTAGCCACCGATGATATCGTCGCCGCAATCGATCCATTTGCGGTGAAGGATCTCACCCCGCTCTTCGAACTCATGCGAGACGATCGGACCCTGAAGATCTTTCATGCCGGATCGCAGGACCTTGAGATCTTCTACCGGCTCATGGGTAAGGTCCCTGCACCGGTCTTCGATACGCAGGTCGCGGCAACGCTTGCGGGACTTCCCACTCAGGTCGGTTATCAGCAGCTCATCAAGTCACTTGTGGGTGTGGAACTTGATAAGGCGCACACCTTCACCGACTGGACCAGACGACCTCTCTCGGACGACCAGATCGACTACGCGCTTGACGACGTCCGGTATCTCACGAAGGCATATCGAACGCTCGCCGCTACTCTCGGCAAGGGCGGACGTCTCAGCTGGCTGGCCGAGGACTTCGACCACATGGCCGACCCTGCAACGTACGAGGTCGTACCTGAGGAGCAGTTCCTGCGGGTGAAACGCGCGTCAGCGCTCGACCGGCGTTCACTCGCCGTGCTTCGCGAGCTGGCAGCCTGGAGAGAGCGCGAGGCACAGGAACGCGACCTTCCGAGAAGATGGCTCGTGTCCGACGAGAGCCTTGTCGAGATGGCCCGGCGTGCACCTGCGGATCGCGCGGCGCTCTCGGCGGTACGCGGCGTGAACGAGCAGGTTGTCCGCAGGAGTTCTGAGGCCCTTCTTGCTGCGGTGAAACGGGGACTTACGCTGCCCGATGAGCAGCTCCCGAAGATTCCGAAGCGCAAGCGTGTTCACGGTGAAGTCGATGAACTCGCCGACCTGATGTCGGCCCTCGTACGGCTTCGGGCGAAGGAGCATGATGTGGCGCCGACGCTCCTGGCCGCGCGCGACGACCTCGAGCGTCTCGCCGGTGGCGAGCGGGACGGAAACCCGCTCACGTCTGGCTGGAGGCGTTCCATCGTGGGTGCTGAGCTAGAGGCCCTTCTCGCCGGAGAGATCGCATTAACGGTAGCGCACGGGCGGGTGGCCGTATCCGGTGTCGCTCGTGCGGACGGTGCCACCGGGTCCGGGGTGGGGGGCGAAGAGCTTGAGTGATGCTGTACCGGCTCTGAGCGTCTCGGATGCGATGCGACTCGCCAAGCGGGCGCTTGAGCAGCTTTCGCTGCGGGTTGTCGGCGAAGTGTCGGAATGCACCGTCAAGCCGGGCTACAAGGCCGTCTACTTTACCGTGCGCGACGAGTATGCGGTTCTGCCGTGCCTGATGTGGCGCGACGCGTTCGACGCATGCGGACTCGATCTGCGTCCCGGCATGCTTGTGGAGGCCTCAGGGTCGTTCACGGCGTATGCGCCTAAAGGGCGCATGCAGTTTCAGGTACGTTCGCTCAATCCCGCAGGTGAGGGGGTTCTGCGGCTTCAGGTTGCGGCACTCGCCCGTCGTCTCGAAGCCGAAGGTCTCATGGCAACGGAGCGCAAGCGCCCGCTCCCTGCGTTCCCGCGCAAGATCGGCCTCGTCACCTCTCCGCGCGGAAAGGCCGTGCATGATGTCATCCGCACGTTATGCAGGCGCTATCCTGTTGCCGAACTCGTGATAGCGGGTGTGCAGGTCGAGGGCGAGGGCTCGGTCGCGGCCATCGTCAGGGGATTGCAGACGGTCGCTGATCATCCCGGCGTCGATGTGGTCATTCTCGGCCGTGGCGGTGGGTCCTACGAAGATCTCATGCCCTTCAATGCCGAGGAGATCGCCCGTGCCATCGCCGCGTGTCCGGTTCCCGTGGTGACCGGCATCGGGCATGAGCCGGACGACTCGATTGCAGACATGGTCGCCGACTACCGCGCGTCGACGCCGACGGCAGCCGCCGAGTCGGTCGCACCCGCACGCGACGAGATCGCCGAGCGGCTAGACGCTGCGGCCCGCTTGCTTGGGCGCGCACTCGCGCACTCTGTCAGAGAACGTGCACACCATCTTCGCCTACTTGCGCAGCGTCCTGTCTTCCGCGATACCGCTTGTCTTCTGTCAGCGCGCATGCAGTCGCTCGATTTCACGGCCGAGGCACTCAATCGCGCGCTGCCCGAGAGCCTGCGTCTGTCGCAGGATGCGCTCGCGCGCATGCGAGATGCGATGGGCCGCTCCGCCTCGCATCTTTTGGATCCGCACGCAGCCCGGGTCGACGCATCGCGAACGCGTCTGTCTGCCGGCGGGATGCGGTTCCTGGAGCGCGGTGAGCGCTCCTGGGATCTCTGCGCGGCGCGGCTTGAGGATCTTTCTCCGCTCGGCATTTTGCAGCGGGGCTACGCTGTATGCTACGACGAGACCGGAAGTCGCGTCGTTCGATCGATCGAGGACGTCCGGTCCGGCGATCGAGTGCGAGTTAGACTCGCGTCCGGCTCGCTCGGGTGCCTTGTGGAAGATGCGAGAACGGAGAGTTGAAATGACTGAGGAATTGACACCTGTACCGGAAGATCTGTCGTTTGGTGCCGCCCTGGCGGAACTCGAGCAGATCGTGAAGGCGCTTGAGGGCGGCCAGCTCGAACTAGAAGACAGTCTGGCCAGGTACGAGCGAGGCGTGTCGCTGCTCCGGGCGTGTCGCGCGAAGCTCGGCGACGCACAGCAGCGAGTGACGATGCTGATTGGCGAACTCGAGGACGAGGAATCCGAGTAGGCAGCCAGATGTGCAGTAGCGAAAGGGGAGATCTCCTATGTCAGAGTGCATCTTCTGCATGATTGCGGACGGCACAATACCTGCGAAGGTCATTCTCGAAGACGAGACGATTATGGCGTTTGACGATATCGCCCCCCAGGGACCGATTCACACGCTCATCATCCCGAAGCATCACTTCGACGACATGGGCGATGACGTGCCTGTCGAGACACTGACCGCGCTCTTCTCGGCAGTGCCACGTGTGGCGACCCTCAAGGGCGTCGATGAATCGGGTTATCGCGTCATCGTCAACAACGGGCGCGATGCAGCGCAGTCCGTTGGCCATTTGCATGTCCACGTGATCGGAGGCGCGCCGATGCAGCACGGCATGGTTCGCTTCTCCGATCCGAGTTAGGAGTAGTGCTTTGAGAGAGGTCAGTATCGTCACGGACAGCACGACCGACATCCCGCCGGAATTGGCTCAGGCGTATGGGATAAGCGTTGTCCCCCTCCTGGTCTCCTTCGGAGACGAGACGTTCCAGGACGGAGTGCTATCTCAGGAGGAGTTCTTCGAGCGGATGAATGCGGCTGCGAAGCTGCCGACGACGTCGCAGCCCTCAGTGGGCACGTTCGTCGAGATGTACGAGCGCCAACTCGAAACAGCGCGCACGGTCATCTCGGTGCACGTATCCTCGGCACTTTCCGGAACGATCGAATCCGCGCACGAGGCGGCGCGCCAGTTCGGCGAGCGGGTCCACATCTTCGACTCCCTTAATCTCTCGATGGGCGAGGGGATGCAGGTGATTGAAGCCGCGAGGTCCGCAGCGACCGGCGCGGGTGTGCAGGAGGTTCTCAAGGCGCTCGAAGACGCGCGACACACGGTGAAGATGATCGTAGGTCTCGATAAGGTCGATAACCTCGCCAAGGGCGGCCGCATCGGCAAGGTCGCTGCTCTTCTCGGCGGGGTGCTCAACCTGCGTGTTCTGTTTACCGTGAACGAGGCCGGATCATTCGAGCCCGTTGCACGGGTGCGCGGGGCGAAGGCCGCAAGGGCTGAGATGCTCGCGTGGGTCGAGAAGCAGATGGGGACCTACCGGCGTGCGCGCTTCTCGATCATGCACGCGATGTCCCCGGACAACGCCGCCTGGCTTGAGGGGAGCATCAGGGAGCGCTATACCGTTGAAGAACTCAGCGTCGTGAAGTGCGGCCCGGTGATCTCCACGCACACCGGAACCGGGTGGGGCATCGCGCTGCTCCCGATCGATTAGGGTCGGCCATCAGTGCCTACTCCCGTCACGGTGACATTCGAGCCTTCGGGAAAGCAGGCGACGGTCGCTGTGGGCACAACGCTCCTGCAAGCTGCCCGTCTCGCCGGTGAGAACATCATGGCGCCGTGCGGCGGCAAGGGAACGTGTGGCAAGTGCGCCGTTCGCGTCGTGGCCGGGACGGTCGGAGCGATGAGGCCGGTACCCAGACCCGTGATGCTCCCGAAAGGGATGTACCTGGCGTGCCTGGTTGAAGTCGACAGTCCAATCACGGTCCGCGCGCTCTACGTCGCCCCCGAACTCAGGTAGTCCGGAGATGAGGAAAGGCCCCGACCTTCGAGTCGGGGCCTTTCACATTCCTTCCCAGATTACCCCTGAGTCTCCATTGGCCATCCGTGTCCTTGCGGTCACGTCATCGCGATGCCGGTCGTCGATGGGCCAACTCTTCGGTCCCGCAGATTCTCCGCTAGGTCCGACTTGCTAGGGAAGGGAAACTGTCTAAATGGAATCTACTCCACACAATGCAACATTGCAACACTTGTTACATGGAGGATTCGGCGCTCTGAGGGAGATTCCTTCCCGCGCTTTCTACCTTTTGCCGCTGACCGAGGATTCACAGCCGCACAGCCGATTCTGGCGGGATTTCCCCAGGTAGAGCCGCTACCATTGTGCGAAGCGGTTCTGCCCAGGCTGAATCGCGTGAACGATGGGTCCGCATTCTACGTGCCGGGGCCCGTTCGTATCGAACCAGGGAGGCGTTTCATGGCCGACGACAAGCATATTGAGTCTCTGTCGCAAGAACTCCGCGTTGTACACCCCGCTGCATGGGTCTCGGAACGCGCGCACATCCAGACGATGGACGAGTACGAAGAACTCTACGCACGCTCCATAGAGGACCCGGAGGGCTTCTGGGCCGACATGGCCGAGGAGATGCTGCACTGGCACAAGAAGTGGGACACGGTGCTCGACTACGAGTTTGAGACGCCCCGCATCGAGTGGTTCAAGGGCGGGAAGATCAACGTCACGTACAACTGCATCGATCGTCACCTCGAAGGCTGGCGCCGCAACAAGGCGGCACTCATCTGGGAGTCCGATGAGGGCCGTACCAAGATGTACACGTACCAGTCGCTCTACTACAAGGTCTGCAAGTTCGCTAACGTCCTGAAGAAGCACGGCGTCCGAAAAGGCGACCGCGTCGCCATCTACATGCCGATGATTCCCGAGCTCGTCATCGCGATGCTCGCCTGCGCGCGCATTGGCGCGATTCACTCGATCGTGTTCGGCGGCTTCTCGTCCTCGGCTCTCCGCGACCGGATTCAGGACTGCGGCGCCAAGATGCTGATCACCGCAGACGAGGGCATTCGCGGCGGCCGTGTCGTGCCGCTCAAGGCCGAGGCCGACAGCGCTCTTTACGAGTGCCCGACCATCGAGTCCGTTATCGTCGTCTCCCGCGCACGCACCCGTGTCGACATGGAGCCCGGCCGTGACTTCTGGTACCACGAAGAGGTTCGCGCCGCGGACATCGGTCGTCACTGCGACATCGAGTGGATGGACGCTGAGGACCCGCTCTTCATCCTCTACACATCCGGTTCGACCGGCAAGCCGAAGGGTGTGCTTCACACCACGGCGGGGTACCTTCTCTACGCCGCAACGACGTTCCGCTACACCTTTGACTATCACGACGAGGACGTGTACTGGTGCACGGCCGATATCGGCTGGGTCACCGGGCACAGCTACATCGTGTACGGACCGCTTGCCGTCGGCGCCACGTCACTCATGTTCGAGGGCATCCCGACGTACCCGGATCCGGGTCGCTTCTGGGAGATCATCGAGAAGCACGGCGTCAACCAGTTCTACACCGCTCCGACCGCCATTCGCGCTCTCATGAAGTCAGGCGAGGAGTGGCCGGCCAAGTACGACCTTTCCACCCTCAGGGTCCTCGGCACCGTAGGCGAGCCGATCAACCCCGAAGCATGGATGTGGTACTACAAGTACATCGGCGGCGAGAGAATCCCCATCGTCGACACGTACTGGCAGACCGAGACCGGCGGCCACATGATCACCAACCTTCCGGGTGCGACTCCCATGAAGCCGGGTTCTGCCACGAAGCCGTTCTTCGGCATCGTCCCGGAGATTGTGAACGAGGATGGCTCGGAGACGCCAGTTGGCAGCGGCGGACGTCTGTGTATCACGAAGCCGTGGCCGGGCATGCTCCGCGGTACCTGGGGCGACCCCGAGAACAAGCTCATCAAGGAGGTCTACTTCAAGGCATTCCCCGGCAAGTACTTCACGGGTGACGGCGCACGCAAGGACGAGGACGGTTTCTACTGGCTCCTCGGACGTGTCGATGATGTCATCAACGTCTCCGGTCACCGGATGGGCACCGCTGAGGTCGAAAGTGCACTCGTGAGCCATCCGTCGGTTGCCGAGGCAGCCGTGGTCGGATACCCGCACGAGATCAAAGGTGAAGGCATCTACGCGTACGTCATCCTTCGTACGGGTCAGGAAGCATCACCGTCGCTTAATAAGATTCTCACCGGTCACGTCCGCGAGGAGATCGGGCCGATCGCGAAGCCCGACTACCTCCACTTCGTACCGGAGCTGCCGAAGACCCGGTCGGGCAAGATCATGCGCAGAATCCTTCGGAAGATCGCTGCGGGTGAGCGCGACATGGAGGCGTTCGGCGACATCTCGACACTTGCCGATCCGAGCATCGTGCAGAAGATTCTCGAGAACGCTCCCGAGATCTAAGGCGACCCCAGGTTTGACTCAGACGGATGGACCCTGACGATCGCGTCGGGGTCCATCTGCTATTCCGTGCCGAGGATCCGCTGGATCGTGCCGAGGAGCACCGCGTGGAGAGCGGGGTTCGCGGCACACACATCACGAGTGGCGACCGACCAGGGCTTGCCGGCCAGGTCGGTGATGAGGGCTCCGGCTTCGCGCAGGATGACGACGCCCGCTCCCGTGTCCCACGGCTGCAGGCCGAACTCCCAGAACGCGTCGGCAGTACCTGTTGCGACACGGCAGCAGTCGATGGCGGCGGAGCCGTCACGCCGGACGTCATGCACCTCCCGGATAAGGTGGGTGAACACGGAGAGCTGACGGTCGAGCGTGAGCGTGCGGTCGTAGGGGAAGCCTGTGATCATCAATGACTCGTTGAACGCAACGGTGTCCGAGCACTGGAGGCGAGCACCGTCGCGCCAGGCACCTCCGCCGACTCGTGCCCAAGACGTCTGCCGGGCCGCGGCGTCGTGAACGGCTCCGGCAACCGGCTCCCCGCCCCGGAGAAGTGCAACGCTGACCGAGTAGCATGGGTAGCCGTGAACGTACGATGTCGTCCCGTCGAGCGGATCGATCACCCACACCTCGTCATCGGTGAGGCCGCCAGCAGGCACCCCGGCAAGCTCGTACACCTCGGGTTCCTCGACAACGAACCGCGCGCCTTCGATGCGCTGCGCGATGGCTCGCACGACCGCCACGCCTGTCGCGATGTCGGTCTCGGTCACAAGATCGAACGCTGAGGACTTGGCACGTATGGCGCCGAAGTTCTCGCTTCGCTCCCGCAGGACTGCGCCGCCGGTCTCCGCGGCGGCGATGGCAGCGTCGAGTCTGGTCTCCACGTGGGCGCTCCTTGGCTCTGGTTCGGGTATCTTCAAGTGTAGTCATTCCCATGACGCATCGCTTCAACGTACTTCCTGAGGAGGGCCAGCATGCTGACACGAGGGTTCGCTATGCCAGATCTCGACGAAGCGACGCTTCACGACCTGCAGGAGCGGGCCCGTCGGGCACGCGGCTCGATCCTTACGATGACGTCGCTCGCGGCGTCGGGCCATCCCGGCGGTTCGTTCTCGTCACTCGAGATGTATATGCTCCTCTGGCATTTCGCCACTGTCGACCCGACACAACCGAGGATGCCATCACGCGATCGGATCGTGGTGAGTCACGGCCACACGTCTCCGGGCGTCTACGCAGCGCTGGCCGATGCCGGGTTCTTCCCGATCGACGATGCGGTGGCGCATTTCCGGCAGGCGGGGAGTCCGTTCGAGGGACACGTCGAGCGAACGGTACCCGGCGTTGAGTGGAGCACGGGGAATCTCGGGCAGGGGCTCTCGGCGGGCGTGGGATTCGCGCTCGGGGCCCGGTTCTCCGGCCTCGGGTGGCATACCTTTGTTGCGATGAGTGATGGAGAGCAGAACAAGGGACAGGTCGCCGAGGCACGGCGGCTTGCGACTAGGGAAAGGCTCTCGAACCTCACGGTGCTCGTGGATCTGAACGGGATACAGATTTCCGGCCGCACGGCCGACGTGATGCCGGTGAATGTTGCCGAGGACTTCCGCGCCGACGGGTGGCGTGTCGTCGAAGTCGACGGTCACGATTTCGGCGCACTCTACTCGGCGCTTGCATCGGCTGTTGCGGACATGAACGGACCGGTCGCCATCGTTGCGCACACGGTCATCGGCAAAGGAGTCTCGTTCATGGAGGGCAAAGCCGAGTATCACGGCCGGGGCCTGACGAGTGATGAGTACGCTCGCGCGATGGCGGAACTCGGCCTCGAGCCCGAACTTGAGCGCCTACGTACGCTGCGCTCTGAGGTGCCGTCGACCGGGCATCTGGCCATCGATCCCCCGACTCTGGAGATCGCTCCGACCTCGCCTCGGACGTACACGCGCGAAAAGGATACAGACTGCCGTTCGGCGTGGGGGAGCGCGCTCGTCGATATCGCCGAGGGGAACCCGGACGCCCCGATCGCGGTGCTCGACTGCGACCTCGCCGTCTCGGTGAAGACCGACGGCTTTGCGGCTGCGAGGCCTGCCGGGTTCATTCA